>QMZP01000012.1 GCA_003663225.1 Candidatus Aenigmatarchaeota archaeon
ACTGAAGCGATTTCGAATGGGACCAAATTCGGGAAGAACTGGCGGGTCAGCGGCAGAATCTGCGGCAGCGTCACACCAAGCGCCGTCGTTGTCGTGGCTGCTTCCATCACGCGGTGCTTCGTGCAGGCCTCCAGATATTCGGGGTAGTTCTCCTCGTAGTTCGCAAGGACATCCTCGAAGACTTTGCGCATACGGCCTTCGAGACCTTCAAGCAGAGCGGCCTTGACTTCGGCCACCGTTTCAGGCCGCTCAGCAATTTCGCCCGTGGCCGGATGCACCCACAGGTCGCGATAATGGCGCTTCCGGCGCTCCTCGGTGATGATGCCCACACCGGCATACTCAACCCTCTTCGCCAGAAGCACCTTCTCAACAAGCGGCTTGAATTCCTCGAAGACCTTGTCAACTTCTTCCTTCGAGGATGCCCGCTCGACGGCCTGCACGATAGGCGCACGCACGTTCTCTTCAAGGTCTTTCAGTTCGGCTTCAATGCGCTGCCGCTTGTAGGCCGCCAGTTCCGCAGCCTTCAAGGCCGCGTCCACAACCTCAGTGGCCTTAGCAGCAACCTTCTCTTCAAGCTGCTTGGCGATTTCATCAACGTTTATCTGGGGCTCAGGCTGGGTAGCCTGTTCCTGAGCCTGCTCTTGAGCCTGTGCCTGTTCAGCCTGCTTAGCAACCTTCTCTTCAGCCATCGCCTCACCGCCGGGGTCTCCACCCCGGCTCGCTTCTTGTATGGAGTTTTCAGTCTGGCGGTCTTCGTGCTCAAATTCAACTTTCAAAGTCTGAGTCTCTGCGGCACCTCGCAATACTATGTCAACTGCATCCCACACATAATTCTCTACAACTTCATAGCCCAAATCTTTGCCGTCTTTATCCTTGGCAGGCCGGAGTTCGCCATACCCACGCAGTGACCATTCTGTGTTAACGCCATGCTTCCACAGCGTGATGATTTCCTTACCGGCCTGCGTGGGCACGACTTCGCCTTCAACAACGATGTTATTGCCCCTCAGGCCTGCCGCTGTGAATTTTACAGCAATGTCAAGGACTGAACCACTGCTGAACAAGCTTGGATGGTCGGCCAAACCGACAAACTTCCCTGCCTTGATAAGCTCGTTTACGCGAGGCAGGTTCCTGACGATTTCCTTCTTCGGATAGAGCCGGTTGTTCTTATTGACCTTATTGACCTGGCCGACGATGGCCTTAAACCGAACCCGGCCTTCATCAGCTTCCTGCAGCTCAAGAACTTGCCCTTCAAACGAGTCAATAAGCTCAACGCGATTGTCAGACTTGAATATCTGTGCCTTTTCTTCGGCCTCAGCGATAATAAGCCTGCGGAAGTCCTCAAACTCTTCGGGCACTTCAAGCTGCTGGGCCTGAATAGCTATGCTTTCGCACTCTTCGTAGGTGCCCGCTTTCAGCAGTGCTTGGGCAAGAGACTGAAGATCAGAAGGCACCAGTTCGTCTTTGGGTTTCTTATAGCCGTAGTAGCCATACTTGCCGAAATACGGGCACTTGTATTCCTTGGCATACTTGCAGTTCTTGGCTGCTTCAGGCGGCCCCTCACCTTTCTTGGGCGGATAGCCATAACCCTTGGCAGCCGCTGGACACTTCTCTTCGTCGCCCGCATACGGGCACTTACCCTTCAGTTTGCCGTAATCAACCTTCTTGGCTTCTTCGGCTCCCTGCATCGGTGTACCACACTCCGGGCACTTGAATTGATTGCATGGCGTGCCCCGTTCGTGTTTCATTTTATAGCCACATTTGGGACAGACGCAATATTCCACGCCGCCATCGCCCTTCTTGGGCTTACCGGCCCCTTGGCCTGTCCCACACCGGCCATCAGCATCCTGTTCTTCTTTGCGCAGCAGCCTGTTTGTCATGGTATCCAATGCGTCCACCTCATTATGTTTAATGCCTCGCTTGAGAAATTCTTTCACAACAAGCAAATGCCTGTCAAGTATCCCACGGCAAGTCATATGTTCACTTTTGTTCGCCATGTCGCGTTCACACTTCAGGTTGACCCACCAGCTATGCAAGCGCCGGTGAATACTGCGCAATTCTTCATCCGGCGCTTTGGCAACGTTTTGTGGTGTAATCTCAGCGTATTTCATGGCTTACAGCATATGTTCAATCAGCCTTTCGCAGGCCATTCTGGCAACTTTGAAGTCGCGTTCGGTATCATAACCGAGTTCCCGAAGTGTCTTCTCAATTGCAGGCCAATGCATTGCCACAAGCTCAGATGCTGCCTTTTTCTCGGCTTTTTGCCGCAGTTTCCTGAGAAGCAGTTTCTCAAAGAAGCCCATTTTACACTCGCCCCCTCGACCATTCGTATGCCATGCCAAGCAAACCTACTGAGGCCATACCGGCCCAGAGCACAGCAGCCGTGTCACCATAAGTCAAAAGTATGACAACAAAAGCCACGCCGAACGTCAGCACGCTTAGCACCGCATAGGCAATATTGAGATATTTCATGTCCACCGGATAGGGCAAGCTCGCTTTATGAAGTGCCACAAGCACCATGGCAAGCCACGCCGCTGCCACTATGCCATAAGCTATGACGCCCCAAACACCACAGACCTTCTCCGTTGTAGCCCAAACCGAACCGAGAGCCCACAGGAAGGCCCCGATGACGAGCACCAAATAAATCTTAAGCCGCATTCCTTATCGCCTCCTCTGGCAACCTTCCGTTGCCAATTTTATGACAAAAGCTTAGCTGAAGTCCACCCTTGGTTCGTCGAAGAATGGTTCAACTTTGTCCTCCCAGTTGACGGGCAATAGGTCCTTGAGCTTGGTCTTAGCAAGAGCTTCACAGGCCAGCGGATTCCAAACAATCCAGCCACGTTCCTGCTTGGCCTTTTCTTCTTCCTTTTCTTTGTTGTGCGTGAGGATGTAGGGCGTCTGGTCTTTAGGCCGACGACCAAGCCATGTCCACTGCCCCTGCAGGTTGACCTTCGTCCAGATATAACGGCCACTCAATTTCTTGTTCCTCTCGAATATCAAGAACACTTCGTGGAAGTCGTGCTTCTGGACGCCAAGGATGGCCTGGCCTTTGTCCACGAGGTAGAAGACAGCAGCCGTGTTCTTTGTGGCCCCCACATCACCAGGCGGCGACCATTCATATTCGCCCCAGTCAACCAGCGTAAGCCAGCCATAGGGCTGGAAGTATTTGAGGGCAGCAGGCCATTGTTCGGCCCCCTCGATAAACTTCTCTTCGCCGAGTTCTTCTATGTGCTTCGGGTCGTCCATGAACTGTAATGCACTGCCCACCACAGCCTGCGTGATGCCCAGCAGAAATTCACGCTTGGGCGGGGCTTCGATGCGCAAATCACCGTGACAATTACCACGCTGCACTATACGCTTAAGGTCGGCCACTTCAATCTCGCCGGGGAATTTCTTATCGAGGGCCTGATTGATGATGCTACTGACTTCGCCGGGCTTAGCAGCCCGAACCTTCTGCTTGAGCTCTTCCACAGGGATAGTCAACGTTGCCAGGCCAAATTCCTTCCAGACCTTCTCGGCCTCTTCGCCACCCTGCAAAAGTATCTTCTGCACACGCTTAACCGTATCGGGCATCATGATGCCCCGAACATGATGCTGATAGCAGAACTTGTTGGGCTCGTCGTCCTGTTCAACTTCCTGGCCGTCTATCTCAAACCAGAAGCGCGAGAGCACATCATCATCGCCGCCCTCGCCGCCTTCATCATCTTTGCCCTTCTCCGGTGGGATTTCTTTGTCAGTTACCTCTACAATCTCGCCAACTGTTGCCTGTTCATCTGAATCAGCAGGAGCCGGTTCAACTTCCTCGGCCTTCCTTGTGCCGTACTTAGCCAGCTTCTTAGCGAACTCCACAGAGTCGGGTTCTTTCTCTTCGGGCTGGATGTTCATCACTCGCGGCTTTTCCCAAGAGATGTGTTCCTTGCCATCATCACCTTCCCAGACATTTATATTGTCAACCATGACAGAGATAATTTCGCCAAGCTTGGCCGGACGTTCCATCTCCACAGCATAAGTTGAACCATATGCATATTCACCCTTCTCACGCCTCGGCCAACCAGGAGCCATCTCCCATTCATTTTCTGTTTCGAGGTCTTTGTCGGTGACTTTGCGCTCAGCTTCAATGGCTTGGTAGCCACCGGGTGCTTTCAAGGCACAGCGATACTGATACGTGTTGTCTTTTCCGGCAATTTTGCGGCGACCTATGACTAAAGTGTGGATTTCTTTTCGAGTTTTGCACTTCGCCATGTAGACAGTGCCGCCGTCCAACTCGTAAGTCATCGTATCAAGCTTGCACACCATGCCCTCGCTGAACGAGAAAGAGGAGGCCCAATTCCAGTGTTTGTAGAAGGTCTCCTTGCTATCGGCCACACGATTGGGGATGAGAATGAGTCGCTTCTTAACCTCTGCGCTGGCCTTGCTGAAAAGTTCCTTGAGGCGCTTAAACCGTTCTTGATAGGGCTGCTCGTGTATGTCTTCGCCGTCTACATAAACAAGATCAAAGATGAACCAGCGAATGTCTTCGTTGCTCAAATCTCGCTTGCCGCCCCAGATAGCAGCCATGTCCTTGCGAGGAATGACCTTGCCATTCTTATACCAGACGATTTCGCCGTCAAAAACGATGCTATCTACGTCAGCGTCTTCGCACCATTGCTTCATCGCTTTAACAAGCTGGCCGAGATACTGGCTGCGGTCACGGGCACGGTCTTCTGTGAAGATACGAACTTGCTCGCCGCCAGCCCAAACATGCCCCTCGCAGTGCGTACCATCGATCTTGGCTTGGCAGTAAATCTTATGGCCCTCTTCAATGAAGCGCTTGGCCCAGAATTCCCAAATCTCATCAATAGAGAAAAACTCTCGGCCATGATAGGAAGCACCTGGCTTCAGTAGCTTGAAGAACTGCCCCGGCTTAATGGCCTGGGCTTCATATACGAACCAGAAGGGCCGCTGCAGGTCTATGCGCTCATAGCGCCATTTGATGACATAGGTGCCTTCTTCAAGTTCAAGCAAATCATCGGGCGTCAGGATGATTTCATAGGGCACGACCTTCACCGGTTCGGGGTAGTCATATTTTTGCATTAGGGCAAGGCGGTGCTGGAGAGGCATGTTCCAGGCCTGGGCGTCCTCATGGTAAAGAAGTTCACAAATCCAGAAGTTTTCCCCATCCCATACGCCTTCCCAGATGGCAACCTGTGGTTCATCCATGCGCCAGAAGGCCAGGGCGAAGTTGCTCACCGAGGGGTTGTCTTCTACCACTTCACCTTCGTTATTGAAGACAACGATTTTCTCGCCAATCTTGTGAATCTGGTAACGTTCACCACGGATAAGATGCTGGGCCACCACGGGGAATTTGAATGTCCCTACGCGACGCCATGGGCCAATTCTGACGAATTCCCCCGGCCTGACGACGCCATCGGGGTGGATAAGCTGCCTTTCAGGCCGCCGGATTAGCACAACGTCATAAACAGGCACATAGTCTCCATGCGGGCCAGATTCATCATGCACCAGATGGATGGGGGCGCCGAGAACCTGTTCAAGCTTGCCTGATACGGCGTCCAGCAGTTCCCAGGCCCCTTCACTGCGGACGAGAAGGTCTATATCATGGTAGTCTGTGCGTTTAACGGAAGAGCCGATTTGAAGGACAGCCTGCTTGGCGACGGACACAGCCAGAGGGAATTTATGCCACAGGTCATCCGGCTGCTCGTCCAGTTCATCAATGCTTATGTGGCCCAAGTCAAAGATGTCCATGAGCAGCCGGGCAAGCTCATGCAGTTCTTTATCCTGCTTTTCATGGGCTTCATCGTGTAGCTGCTGTATCCGCTCCAGCAGGCTCATATTCCTTCTCGCCCTCCTCTTCTTCATCGGGCTTGAGTTGCATTAAAGCATAGTCTATCCATTTCTCCAGGCCTTCGGTAGAGATTTTGCCACCTGTGGCCTGGAGCCACCTTTCCAGGTCGTCACGGCTGAGATGGAGGGCAGACCGGCCAATCACTTCAGCGGGTATGCCAAGCTTGGCCCAGACCATAGCCACATTTGCACGGATGGCATCAACCTGTGCCGACCGCTTGGTTGCTATCGGGCTGACCACGGGGAATATCATCTCATATTTGGCCTCCAGTGGATTGATGCCCTTCAGAAGAAGCTGAAGGTCGAATATCTGGCGAAGGCCGTGGGCATAAGCCATCTGCACATGACGGATAAGATACGCGAAGCTTTCTTGGGCTTCTTCGGAAGCCTTATCCACGAAGCTACGTTGCCCGACGCGCATGTTCAGGTATTCAAGCGGCACATTGAGGGCACAAATCAGTCGCCTCAAGTCCAGGTAGATGTCGTCAAGGTCGGTAAGATAGGGATTGTCTGCAGGTAGGTTCTCAACATCGCCATCAACAAACTTGCCGTCCGGCGTATAAAGTCGAGGCAGATAGTAATCCGTATCTACATTGGTGGGCGAACTCTGACCGACCATACGGAAGCCAGCAGAAGTGCTGTCGTAAGTAACCGTTGTGTCCACGTCCATTTGTTCACGATACGAGTCAATCTTCCGGCGGACTTCATCGTAGTTGAGCTGTATGGGCACGGGGATTTTATGCACGCGCTGAGGATAGGCACGAGTCAGACGGGCGATGGCGAGGCCGTCTTCTTTGGCCCGCAGGCGCTTCCATATGCCTGTGGCACATGCCAGTATAGGTTCGGCATAGGGCAGGCCCGACTGCTTGCCAAAAGCAAAGTGAACAATCTGATACGGCCAGAAAGCTGCCAGAAGTTGGCCGGTATCACTATATTGCTCGTAAGCTGCTTCGCCGGTGAGGTTATACTGCATAACTTGCTTGGGGTCGCCTTTCTTCAGGTTGCCGTATTCATCCACATTGACCTGAATCTGGTAGCTATAGGGGAACTGCTTGAGCCGGACGATTTCATTGTCCTCATTCAAGATAATCTCGCAGAACGTATTGCCATGCAACACCATGTCACGAACTATTTGAAAACTCTGCCATTGGAGCTGGGTATTCTGGAGCAGAGGCATTAGCACTTCAAGCTCTTCATCAGGGCCACGAAGGTCAAACCCCATCACATCGCCTTCGGGGAACATTGTAGCAAACCGTGCTATTATATCGAGGGCACGGGCCACTATCGGCTCTTCGCTGTCCATATCGGTGAGGTCTTTCCAGATGGCTTGGCGGCTGTAGAAACGAACCCACGGCAACTCGGTCTGTTGATACTTGATGCCGACCTCAACACTCCGAGGTTTTTCTTTCTCCTTTTTCTTGAATAGCTGAGCAATACGGCGAAGGATTTCCATCAGAGTCTTCGCCTCCGTTTGGCCGCCACTATCGGCACTTCACCAAAAGTCATTGACGTGGTGGCCGCTGTATCTGCAAGCCACATCGCCATAATAATATCAGAAGTTTGTCCATAAGGAAACTCCCGCATTTCCTTTAGCCACTGGCATACTACGCAAGTCGGGTCGTCGGCATGATGCAAACACTGTTTGCGTGGGATAATCCACATGCGATTTGCCATTTCAGCGTGAAGGCGAGGCAGGCCTTCATCGGGCGACCATTTCTGGCTGCCGGTGAATTGGCCCTTAACCGTAATCGGTTCGTTTTGTGCTATCACTCGTATCAAATCCACAAGGGCAGCCTGGTAACTGTTATTCTCCACAAGCACAAGCTGAGGTTTATACCGACGCCACAGGGCAACTATCCGACGGGCAAGTTCTTCCGGCCCCATCTTGTCGCGGACGATTTCAACAGGCACCCTTACACCCTGCGGCGAAACAGCAATAACAAATATCACGCTATACGAGCCTTCCTTGCCAAGCGAAGCAGCAGGGTCTACGCCGATGTAAACCGGCCAGCTCTCTTCCCAACCTTCACCAAGCGCAATGTCGGTGCGTATGCATTTTTCGATGTTCTCTTCGCTGAAGTAATCAGTTTTCCGCAACATACCCTGCAGCATAAATTGCTGGGCAAAGGCCACGGGGCTTTCCTTGCGCTTCTGTTCAAGCTTTTCAAGCGACCAGCGTTCCGGCCAGAGAGGCCGGGGATTGCCATCCTCATCATAGATGATGGCGGGTTTCTCCCACTTATACCAGCGCTCATTCTGGGCGTATTCCACGTAAATGTCCGGCGGGTCCCAAGACCAGTAAGTGCCTATCATGATGGCCCGGCCATTCTCATAAAGCGTATTCATCCAGTCGTTTTCAACAATATACTGAATCTTGGGTATCATGCGGGGCTGTGTGGCAAAGCGAGCGCCTATGATGTCGTCGAAAATGATGATATGGGCACGACGGCCAGTTCCCGACGCCGTAACACTAAAAGCCTGCAACGTCGGGTCTTTAATGCCGAGGGCGGCATCCCGCTTGACTGTAAGCTTGTGCTTGGTCTCCTCAGCTTCCTCATCGAGTTCTATGTGTGGGAACACCTCTCGATAGTGTGGATTCTCCAAGATGTTGCGTTTGATTTGCAGAAAAATATCAATGGCAAGCTCATCGTCCCCGCACACGTATTTAATGCTAATGTTGGGGTTCTTGCCAATCATGTAGAGCAAAAAACAGACGATTGTCTGGGTTTTGCCATGCAAACGGGGGGCTATGATGAGGAGCCTGTCTATTGAGGGATTAAGGAGAAGCTGAAACCACTCTTTCTGGTGTTCGGGGACTTTCCAAGGGCGGCCCTGCTCATCCCGCATTACATACTCTGCAAAAGCAACTATATCCTCGCGGGCCTGCTGGATTTTGGCAAAACGAAGGGCTTCCTCAATCTGAGATAGCTGCTTCGCTATCTCCTCTGGGGACGGATTCAGATTCGGCAATGAATTCGGCATCTATGGCCTCAGTTCCTGTTTGCTGAGTGGCACGCAGCAGACTCTGCAGTTCTTCAAGTTTTTGAACAACTTCCTGCCGAACCTCCGGCGGTGCCTGCTGCAGTATCTGCACGTAGAAGTTAATTGATTGGGCAGGCTTTGTCAAATCATGAGTCTCCTCGGCTATAAGTCTGTAGGCTTTCATGAGGGTATCGGCAATCTTGGCCGCAATCCGGATGGCCTCCATTCTCTGCTTGGGCGTTGACCATTCTTCGCCAAGCAATTCATCGAGGGCATCCTCAAGACGGGCAGCTATCTCGTCAACTTTTTGAACTCGCAAGGGCTTGGCCGCCCGCTCAATCTTACTCATCAGTTCCTGTGCTTTCTCGTGGGCATACTTGATTATCTCTTGGCGATACTTTTTGCGTAGGGTGCGAACCCTGCGTTCGGTCAAATTCCAGCCTATCTCACGGGCCAAATCAACTATCTCGCCTGCCTCTCGGCCTTCGGCGGCCCAGCGGATGAATAGTTGCTTGCGGCGTTCTTCTTCATCTAATGGATGTATTGCTTTAACAGGCGTCCCTTCCATCTTCGTTTGGGCAACTCCTCCGGTGAGTTGATTATCTTCTTGCCCAATCTTACAGCATGGGCAAATTCCACGAGAACCCCAGGGCTGATACCGGCTATCAAAACAACATCGCAGAGATTAAGCAACCACAGGTCGGCCTCCAAGAAGACTTCCTCATCAAGCCGTCCTTTGGTTCGCTGGTCGAATTCATGAAACATCAAATGGACTGGCACGGGAATGTGGCCGCGCTTCATTACTTCAATAGCTATCTTCTTTACCTGCTCGATGTTGGCCTCCGGATTGTCGGAATAAGGATGGCTGATGTAGACCAGCAAAGGGATGTCACTGCCCCTGCCCAGCAAGTAAGCACGCCCAAATAATCCAGCCAGCTTCAGTTTGGCATCCTCGCCGGAACGCAGTTGCTCCATAAGCGAGATATTCACACCATCTGCTGCTTCTTCTACAACCTCAACCCAACCCCGATACTTTTCTCCTGCTATCCAGTTGCCAATGCCATACTGTCTCTGGCCTTTGAGATAGCGTTCAAAACAATCCTGTGCTTCTTTGGCCGAGAAACCCAAGGCGGAATACAAGGAATGAAATGCCGAAGACAAAAAATCCGTGAATGCCCGCAGCTTGGACTTCTTGCTGAGCATCCAATCGAGGCCTCCTTTACAGCAAACTCGCCTCAACAACAAAACTTCCGGCCAGCAAACACAAACTCAAGCCATCAGGAAAAATATCATCACCGCTCGCTATAACAAGCCACATCTCAAAGTTGTATTCCCCGGCCTCGATAGAAGAAGTCTCAAACCGGATAGTAAACTCGCCAGTTGCAGCCGAGTCCATATCGCTGGACGCTAATTCTTGAGACACGATTTCATTGCCACTGTCATCCTTGACAATGAACTTAACTGTGGCATTGCTCAAATCCCACGGGTCGCCATTCAAGTAAAGCTTGAACGGCTGATAAAAGGTCGCCCCCTTGCGGATGACGTAAGTTTCTTCAATCGGCAACTTTGAGAAGCTATATTCTGTCAGTGCCATCACTTAACGCCCAGCTCTCTCCGGCTGGTCTTGATTCGAATCTCACACTTCTCGGTCGTCACAGAAATGTTACTTCGGGGAGCCGAAAAGTTCAAGGATTGTGGGGCAGGCCTGGTAAGTGGCTCAAGATTAACCAGCACCCAGTCGAGCAACGGTGTCTCTGACTGGAGTGTATCCTGCTTGGGTGCCAGTGTGAAACGGACAACATTTGGACCGCCGATTACATAATTAAGCCCTGTAATCGGTGGTTGTACTCCATTAGAATCGCTTGCCACCACATGCCAACTCGCTCTACTGTATACCTCAACCTTCGTGACGTACCCGTAGCTTGGACCAAACGTCCCAGACCAGTCAATGGACGTGAGCCGCATCAAATCGTCCGGCTGATACTGTAGCGTAACGGAACCAGCTTCGTAGCGGTGGGGTGTGAATTCTCCGCCATGTAGCGGCCTTTCTGCAATAACAAGGGCATCGAAGTGATATGCTCCACCCGCGCTGTCGGTCCAGATTTCCGTGCGGTGCGATGCAGGTTCTAAC
>QMZP01000013.1 GCA_003663225.1 Candidatus Aenigmatarchaeota archaeon
ATGCCTGCTTCCTCTATGGCCTTGGCTCCTGCCTCTGTCGAAAGGTCCCTAAGCGACCTTTCCCAGTGCTCGTCGAACTTCGTGTACGATGCCCCTATAACAGCAACATTAGTCATGCTAACCGCCAAGCTTAAGCTTCCTCCTCAGCTTAACATATGTGCCATAGTCTATGTTCTCCTTCCTGTTTATGTAATCATCGGTTTTCGGTGCAAGGTCCCTTCTCTCCAGTATCTTGTCAGTTACCGTCATCACGAAAGAATCAGACCCTGCGCCTGAGCCATATGATGTCATGATTATCCTGTCGCCGGGCTTTGCTATGTCCAGCACAGCTGAAAGACCGAGCGGGCTGGAGCCGGAATAGCAGTTGCCTATCTTCTTCACCACAAGCCCCTGCTCCATCTGCTCCATGTTGAAGCCGAGCATCTTGGCTGCCCTTGCCGGGAACTTGCCGTTGGGCATGTGAAGGACGGCGTAATCGAAATCCTTGGCTTCCATGGACACCTTGTCCATCATCAGCTTGGTTGCAGATATGACGTGCTTGAAGTATGCCGGCTTCCCCGTGAACCTCGCGCCGTGGCTCGGGTAGTCCTGGCCCTCCCTTCTCCAGAAGTCAGAGGTGTCGCTTGTGTATGAGCACGTGGCGTCTATGGTCGCCAGCGGGTCTTTGCCTATAACGAATGCCGCCCCGCCTGCTGCGGCGCTGTATTCAAGGGCATCGCCCGGCCTTCCCTGGGATGTATCGGCCCCTATCGCGAGCCCGTAATCCGCGAAACCTGATTTGACGTGGGAGTAGCATATCTGCATGCCAGCTGTTCCTGCCTTGCATGCGAACTCGAGGTCAGCGCACGTGAAGTTGGGCCCTATGCCCAAAGCCTCTGCTACGACAGTGCCGCTAGGCTTCACCGCATAAGGATGACTCTCCGAGCCTATGTATATTGCGCCTATCTTGGCAGGGTCCACGCCCGCCCTGAGCAATGCATTTCTGCCTGCCTCGACGCTTATGGTCACGGTATCCTCGTCCATGTCTGGCACGCTTTTCTCGCTTATGCCCAGGCCATTCCTTATGGCTTTCGGGTCCTCTCCCCATATCCTGGATATCTCCTCAACGGCTATCCTGAACCTGGGCACATAAGCCCCGTAACCCACTATGCCTACATTCTTATCGCTCATGCGAATCTAGTATTAATACGCCCCAAAAGTTTTTTAAATGTATTGAATACCTTTCGACAATCGCGAAACGCTTGGTTTTTAACCAGCATGGGAATAATATTCCATGGAAACATCCGATTGCATAAACACGAGGGCCACGGTAAGGGAATACGATACCAAGGAGATAAGCGACGACATCATCAAGGACCTTATAGCTGCCGCCACCAGGGCACCATCATCCGGCAACGTGCAGGACTGGGAGTTCGTCATAGTTAAGACACCAGAAGGGAAGAAAGCGCTGGCATCCGCTGCGTTTGAGCAGAGCTTCATAGAGAGGTCTCCGGTGGTGGTCGTGGCATGCGCCAACCTCGAGGCATCGGCCAGGGCGTACGGTGAGAGGGGCAAGTCACTGTATTCCATACAGAATGTTTCTGCTGCCGTGGAGAACATGCTCTTGGCAGCATGGGACAAAGGCATAGGGGGGTGCTGGGTCGGGGCGTTCAGCGAGGATGCTGTCAGGGATGCCGTGGTCATGCCAACAGAGACAAGGCCACTCGCCTTAATAACGCTCGGATACCCCGCCAACAGGCCGCCTGCATCCAGGAGGGAGCCTGTTGAAGACGTTATACACTGGGAAACGTTTTAAGTATTGATTCATATTTTGTAAGTGATAGCATGATGAAGGAAAGGATGGCTGCGCTCGTGATTGGGGGGCTCATGCTCTTCTCGGTAGCAGGATACGCCATAATGGGCATCGGCCGGTTCGTGGACAACGCGCCCCGGAACGAGATACCAACCGTCATGAACAAATACCTGTCGAGCGATGAGCTGCTGTCAATACTCAGGACGGGCAGGGTGGTTATACGCAGCGTGCATTCCAGCGACTGTCGGGAGTGCGCATCAAGGGACGCATCGTTGGAGGTGTTCGCCAGGGGCTTTCAGGGATACGTTGTCCTGGAGAAAGCATCCATAGACACATCCAACATGACCGATGTCAGCGATTCCGGATATGTCAAGTTCCAGATGGTCAGCCCTACCGGTGACATAGCCGAGCTGGAAGGCAAGGAAATAACGCAGAACATGCTGACCGACATATTCTGTGACATAACTGCAGTACAGCCCAAGGAGTGCCTGCTGAGAGACATAGCAAAGAACCAGCCCGCGAATAACCAATCATCAAACAAGACATATCAGACAGGGTGATTGCCAAAGTTAATCCTTTTCCATTACCTTGATTAGCTTCGACAGCTCGACCCTTCCTTGGGCGAATTCCTTCCTTCCGCCGCCAGACCCGCCCGCCTTTTGGCATATCTCCTTTATCTCCCTGGACATGTCACGGGATTTGCTCATCCCCACGATGTCACCTGCCTGGTTAGCGAGTATGACTGTCAACCTGGGGTCAGCGTCAATAAGCCTCCCGGCGGTCTCTATCAGCTCCTTCCTGCCGAGGGAGAGCACCTCGAATATCGTGTTGTCCCTGGCTTTCGAAAGCAGGCTCTCCGACTCGTGCTTCGCCTTCTCCTTGGCCATCCTGTCAATCTCTTTGCGCTGCGATTTCCAGAATTCGAATATCCTGGCTGCTGCTTCATGCATGCTGTTAGCAGGCCCGTCCAGCGGCTTCTCCGGCTTCTTCTCAAGGCCGAGCTCGTCGGACAGCTTGCTTATCTTCCTCTGGTTTTGCGCTATCTCCTTGGCGAACTTCTGCATGGTCTGGGGAAGGGATTTGGCATCGACTGAGAACACGTCAGCCGTCTTTGACAGTTCTTCCGAGATGTCAGCCGTCTCCTTGATGGATTCCACTTCCTTGGATAATGCCACCATCATTGACTTTACCCTATCGAAGAGTGCTTTCTCCTCCTTCGCAAACTCCTCAGCAGATCCGGATACGGCATACTCTATCCTGTTGACGCCGTCCTGTATCCTCTCCGACCGTATTATCTTGAACTTCCCTATCTCTCTGGTGTTGGAAAGGTGTGTGCCTGCACAGGCTTCTACGTCGAGGCCTTTGACGCTGACCACTCTGACTTCCTTGCCAGGGGATGCGCCTCCCTGGTAGAGCACAAACCCGTACCTGCTCTCTGCTTCGCTTCTCGGGTAGAACCTGGTGCTTATCTCAAGGCCCCTCATTATAACCGCGTTGACCTCTTTCTCTATCTTCGACAGCTCCCCGTCAGTAAAGCGTTCATAATGTGTCAGGTCCAGGCGCGAGGACTTCAGTCCCTTCTGGGCGCCAGCCTGCCATATATGGCCCCCTATCACATTTCTCGTCACGCCCGCAAGCACATGCGTCGCACTGTGCATCTTCATCAGGGTGTATCTCCTGTCCCAGTCTATCATGCCGTCGACCATCATGCCTTCCTTTGCTCTCATGCCCGGGATCTTATGCATGATGACTTCCCCTATTTTCTGGACGTCAGTCACCTTGAACTCCTTGCCTTCATGCAGCAGTATGCCGCGGTCGGGTGGCTGCCCCCCGCCTTCCGGATAAAAGCACGTCTTGTCGAGCGCTATCCATTCCCCCACACTCTTCAGCACCTTTGCCTTGAACTCCTTCATGTATGGATCGTCATAATATAGTCGCTTGGTAGCAGGTATACCTGAAACGTCCATGCTGTGCTGCTTCTCGGCCCCCTTCTCCCCCGTCATGTGCTGGTCCGTTATCTTGGAATATATGTCATCAGGCACCATGACATCCTTGCCGTTCTCTTTCGCTATCTTCTGCACTTCCTCCGGCGATATGCCGTTGGATGTGTATAGACGCACGAGGTCGTCCTCCCCTATGCCCTTGGACAGCTCCTTCCTGACTATGGATACCGCTTTCTTGGAAGTCCTCCTGTACCTGCCTTCCTCGACATCGAGCACCTTCGCCAGGGGGTCCAGCCCGTCTTTCAGCTCTGGGAACATGGGCCTGAGCTGTTTGGCGTGCATCTCCGCCACGTCGTTGAGGTCGAAGCCGAAGCCGTGCTCATCCATGAATGACAGGGAGCGCCTGAGTATGACGCGCAGGTTGTATCCGCCGCCCACGTTGGACGGTATGCCGCCATCAGTGACCGCGAACAGCAGCGACTTGGCATGGTCCGCTATCGCGTACATGGCCTGCATGGGCTCCACTATGCTGTTCAGCTCCTTCACGCTTGTGCCTATCTGGTCGGCCACCTTCTTCCTCATTGCCTGCATGTCGTCCACTTCGTCAACTGTCAGGCTGCCTGCCAGAACGGAATACCTGTTGAATATGCCGGTCTCCTTTATCCCCGTCTTCTTGAGCATCCATTTCATTACGGGCTCGAACACGGCATCATACCCTGTAGTCGTCCCGTTGCTGAACCATACCAGCCTTTCGTGCCCCCAGCCCACGTCTACCACTTTCTGGGGAAGCTCCTTGTAACCGCTCCCCGATGCCGTGAACTGCGAGAACACAGAGTTCACCAGCTCCAGTCCCCTTGAGAACGTCTCGAGGCAGGGGCCAAACTGGGAGAAATCGGGCATGGCCCACATGTCCTCAGTGTATGTTATGTCCTTCTCTGGCACGCCCATGACGCCGTTTATGAACTTGTAGTTGAGCTCTATGGTCCTGTCCTTCCAGTACTCGCCGAATGAGTGCTGGCCGGGCATTATGAAGCACGTGTGGTGCCTTCCGGTGACACCGACGTTGGGTATGTCATTGAACCTCAGGCATACCTGCGGCACGACCAGTGGGTCTGACGGGTACTCCATCACCACGCTGTTGCCATCTATCCTCTGGAAGTCCTGTATGCTTGCTATGGTGAAGTATAGGTCTGGCCTCCATCTGTCTATTACGGGATACCGGGGCACGGACGCGTGGCTGTGCTTCTTGAAGAACTTCTCGAAATTCTTCCACGCCTCGACATAATCCCACTTGACCTTAGTGGCTGGGTTGCCTATGAAACTGTAGTTGTCGCACGGTGGTGAGCCGCAGCTCTTCCTGTCCGGGTCAAGGGTCCAGAAGTGCTTGCCACAGTGCTGGCATTTCTTCCTCACGAAGCCCTTCTCCATGAACAGGCCCACTTGGTAGTGCTGCTTCCAGTCCCTTGAGAACTCTTTTTTAAGCCCGTCCTTGGTAAGCATGCTATTCCCTCACCATTCTTTTCAATAATTGATTTAAATTTAGTTCCATGGTCCGCATTTATAATTCTAGTTAATTATATAATATGTTATATGCGAAAGGGGCAGATGGAGTTCTTCGCGCTTGTTGGGGTGGCGCTTGTAATAGTCATAGTCGCCTATTTCGCTTATACTTCCAGCATATACCCTACCAATGTGCCGCAGAGCACGGAGCAGCAACAGAAGCTAGTAAAGGACAACGTAGTGAACGTTGCACGGGAGGCGGCCGACACCGCAGTGGAATGGCTGGAGAAGAAGGGCGGTTACATAACCATACCTGACACCGAGGAGGCCGTCCTTTTCACCAAAGTATCAGTGCCAATATGGCAGAAGTGCGGCAGTGCGAGCATGGTCCCATCTCTCAACAGCATAACATCCAGGCTGCAGGACTACATGAAGACATACATAACCGCCGGCCTGTCGGGCAAGACAGAATACTTCAGCAAGAATACCACGTTGGATACGGCTTCTATGTCAGTGAACGCCAACATACTCAAGAACAAAATAGACTTCGAGGTATACCTGCCCACGAAGGTCAACGGCTTCCCGATAGAGCAGCCGTACACGTTCTCGGTTCCTACCAAGTTCGGCGAGATATACGAGTTCATGAGCAATTACGCACAGGAGGCCGCAAACAAGAGGTACCTGGAGCTGTTCATAATCAATTCCATGTACTTCTCCAAGATAGCGGCTGACGGGCACGGCGAGCTCCCCACTACAGGATACCTGTCCAAATGCGGCGAGGTCGTCACAAGGACGCCAGACCAGCTGTCGGATGCGCTTGAAGGCATAGTTAAATACACTTTGGGCAACACGGAATGGTGGACGGATACGACGACTGACCCCACCCAGCCGAAGATATACGGCATAAAGGACCTTGGCGGCAAGACGTACGAGCAGCTGCATCCTCTCTTCCATGTCACCGATGACTTCAACATACCCATGACCAACTCCGTACATCTCACAAACCCCAGCCCGCTATTCAGCTCAAGGATACTCACGTCAGGCGGACTTTGCATCAGCACGTACTCGATGAGGTATTCCTTCAAGTTCCCGGTCGTCCTCAGGGTTTTTGATGAGCTGACAGGGCACTACTTCAACATAGGCACGCTGGTAGATGTGGAGGACATGATGCCGGGGGACTGCGACGACCATGACCCGTATTCGGCATGCGTCAACAACCCTAGCAGCACAGGTGGCACCACTGACTGCACAGGAGACGAGGGAGACCTGCCCGGTCTTATGGGATGCCCCGACTCCTCGTGCTCTGCCAGTGTCAGGGTTCTCAGGCCGAACGGCTACCCCGCGAAGGACGCCAACGTGGTCTTCGGCAGCTGCATAATGGGCAAGACCGACTCGACCGGCAGGCTCACCGGAAACATAGGATGCGAGAAAGCCGACCTCAGCATCTACTACTCCGATGACTACATGTACAAGCGCTGCAATATAACAAGTGCCCAGATAGACGGGGACTATACAGTGTACGTGTACCCGAGGCTCACGGCAAGGATATACGAGGTCAACACAGCCAACTGCACGAAGGAGCTCACAACGCATTACGCCTCAATGAAGTTCTACTCGCCGGAGAGCAACTGCTACAGCTACTGGAACAACGTGGACCAGACGGCGACAGATACGGACTGCGACACCATGAGCGAGACCGAATGCTACCAATCCATGCTTAGCGCTACTCTGACCGGCACAGTGTCACGCGAAATGCAGCCTAACAGCTACACCATAGAGGCAGTCCTGCTAAATGTGACCAATGCCACAGATTTTGCACTGTTCACCAACACGACCATAGGAGCCCTGAACGGGACAGTTACCCTAGGCACGTCAAATAAAATAATTGAAATTAATATACCTATAGTGGATGAGACAGACACCATAAGCAAGAACGAGTCAGAGCGGTTGGTGGATGACATGATAAACGTTTGCGGGATAGACCCAATAGAGGGATGAAATGAGATACGGCATAATTGCAATGCAGGTAGCGGCAATAATGGTATGCTATATAATGCTGAACATACCGGTCGTGATAGCAACCAACAGCAACATAGACGTCAAGATATACCTCGGGGATTCGTTGCTCGAGACAACCATGATATCCCCCAACAGCTACATACAGGTACATGTATCACCGAACAGCGGGACGAACAAGGTAACCATCTCGGTCTCCAACAAGACATCCAAGCAGATAATAAAGGCTGTCATATACAAATGCGGGGGGCTTGACCCGGTGGCCTGCATGTCATCATCCCCGGAGACGTTCACGGGCAACATGCAGAAGGAATACGACTGGTCAGAGCTCGCTGACACGACAATGAACTACCCGCAAACCGGCCACATAATAATACTGGTCGAGATGGCAGGCACCAGCAGCGAATGGTACGGATACCATTACAGGCTGTACAAGCACGACCAGTATAGCGGATTCGACCCTGTTTTCTCGGACAACATAGATTATGTCAAGATACATGCACAGACAAGTGACATGGCCGCCAAGATAAAGGACTTCATAAACACCAGGAAGATGATACCCATGAATCCGGCATGGGTGAAGGATGCCTGGCTGAAGCATGCCACTGGTTTTTATGAGCTGACATCAGATGACCCGCCGGCAGGGTTCCAGACAGAGACAAACTCAAGCTACATAATAACCGGAATAGAGGGCGAGTATTCGTTCGCATTCCCCATAAAGAGCGGCAGCATACGCAACCCTGTGGTGTTCAACATGAACCCGTCCTTCACCTGCGGGAACGGCAACTGCGAGAGCGGCCTGGGGGAGAACTCGGTGAACTGCTGTTATGACTGCTCCTGTTCTTTCGGCCAGTACTGCGACATCGACGTGGGTTGCAGGAGCATGGGGATAGTGAGCCTTGACCTCGTGGGCCAGCAGCAGACGGGCATATCGAACTGCTACGTGCCCCACAACATCAACATATATGTCAAGATAGTTGGTGCGCCGACCGGCATGACCATACTCAACCAGTCGTACAAGCTGGGCAGCAACCCTGTCCAGCCGACGACGTGTGTAAATACCGGTTCGTCATACAACTGCCCCCTAACGGTACCCGCCGACCCTATGTGCAGCGGCGACAGCTATGTACTCGGTCCCAACACCATAAGCTTCGGCATAAGGTACCAGGACGGACCGGACATGAGGGAGAAGGAGGTTTCCACCTCGTTCCCCAATGTTGTTGTGAGCTCGTGGACCTGCGGGAACGGGGCATGCGAGGCCAGCCTGGGAGAGGATGACTCCAACTGCTGCTATGACTGCCCCTGCCTGGGGCAGGGCAGGTACTGCGACATGGAGCCGGGCAACATGAGCTCGGTGCGCTGCATGAACGACCTGACTGACAATAACCTGCAGATATCCAACGTGGCCCCCATACACTTCTACACACACCAGCCAGGTGATACAGTGTCATTAGGAATAAGTATAACCAGCAAGCCCAGAGGTCTTTCCGGTATGTCACCCTCCTGCTCCATGGAATGCACCAGGGATGACAGCGTGCCATGCACCGCAAGCTGCACGATATCATGCACAGAGAAGCCGTCACAGAACCCGAACGTGTACAACTCGACATGCACGATGGGGTTTGTGATAAGCGACTACAACTCCACTATAGATTACAACCTTTACCCGAGCATGAGCTATGGCCTGATATACAGGAACGGAACGGAAACCATAAGCAAGACGCTCAGCAACACCTTTGCCACGCTGTTCATAGGTGCGCACTGGTGCGGTGACGGGACATGCAACCCGGACGAAAGCCCGGGCGGCTGCTGCTACGACTGCGCGTGCCCGTCGGGCCAGTACTGCGACACAAAGGATACTGCATACCACACACAGGGGGACACGTGCAAGCCCATGTCCGGGATAGGAATGGAAGTCAGCGATATAGGCCCGGTTGATTTCACGGATTCCACGTACCAACATATAATGGACTTCTCGGTCTCCGTCACCAACGTGCCCCGCGGCGCAGAGGTGCATCCTGTGTGCAGGCTGGCAGGCGGCAGCGTACAGTGCGCATCAACGTGCTCGGACATAAACGCCAGCGGCGTATCGGTCTGCAACATAGTCATACCTTCCATAAACTACAAGACGACCCCGCACTACAACAACGCATCGAACCGCATACTGCTGGACCAGAACAGCGTGAACATAAGCCTTGACTTCAACAACGGCTCGTCAGTGGCGAGCAAGTCGGTGCTCATAGACATACCACAGATAAGCATAGAGCCCACGTTCCACTGCGGGAACGGCCTCTGTGAGTGGGACCTCGGGGAGGCGTATGACAACTGCTGCGTTGACTGCACGTGCCCCTCAGCGGACGAGTACTGCTACACGGGCGTCAACCTTGCAGGGCAGTGCCTGAAGAGCAGCCAGATATACCTTATGTTCGATGGCATGGAGCCTGACCCGATAACATGCACCATAATGCAGCTGGAAGGGGACTGCATATTCGTGGACCCGCTTCTCATGAGTACACATGTGATGAATCCGCCGGATGACATGGAGGTCATATCATCATGGTACACACAGGGCAACGATACGCGCGATGTGAACTGTGTAGAGGGGGACAATGCGAGCTATACGTGCTCCATGACAATGGACACGGTTGAGGACTCCACCGAAGGCAGCACAAAGTCCGACGGCATGATAACTCTGACCATATCATACACAAGGAACAACACGAGGGTTACGCAGAACATAACAGCTTCATTCGCAGTGACCGCCACGAGAATCAAGAGCGACTACGTCAAGTCATGTGAGGCACAGATAGAGAAGCTTGAGGAGCAGGAAGCGAAGATGAAGAAGAACAAGCAGATAATACAGATGATACTTGCGGCCATGTGGGGCATAGCGATAGTCCTTCTGATAATATGCATAGTGTCGGAAGGCTCGTGTGAGTGGTGCTGCGAGGCGTGGCCGTGGTTCATGTGCATAGCAGCATGCGTGACAGGCATCCTGTTGCCGGTACTAAGCCAGGTAGAGGGCAAGATACAGGAGATAAAGGCGCAGAGAGAGGCGACATGCAACACCGACAACTTCGCAGGCCTGAGCAGCAGCAACATGAACAGCTTTGACATAGGCGGATTGCTGATAGGAGCAGTCATGGGCATAGTGTGCATAATATGCATAATGAAGGCATTCGGGGCAAGCGACCCCAAGGGTGCACAGCAGACTGCTGATGGTAAGGTGCCGGCAGAAACTCCGTCAGCGGCGCCGTCAGGTGACACCTCACCGCCGCCAACGACCATAACGGAATCGCCTCCACCGCAGTCATTCCCTGAAATAACCGAGCCGACCCCGCTGGAGAGCCTTGCTGACTGGGCAGAGACCGGAAAGATGCCGCCATCCAACTATGAGCCGACCCCGCCCCCGGAAGGGTATGACAGCTGGGAAGAATTCGAGATGGAGTTCGATTAGCTTATCTGCCTGAAAGTTCTTTCAGTCAGCAGCGTATTCTTTCTTCCTTTTCATTGGCTCAAGCTCCTGTATGACTACATCCGCTGCGCTGAAGACCTCTGCATCTGAAAGTGGCCTATGGCTTCTTCCCGTCAGAGACGGGCACATTCATGTGTATTACCAACTCACCATCGCACACCGCTAC
>QMZP01000014.1 GCA_003663225.1 Candidatus Aenigmatarchaeota archaeon
ATTCTACCCCAGATCAGGCGGCCAGGCATGGGATACTGGCAGGATGGTAAGGGAATCTGATGGTAGGGGGTTTAACGTGGTCTTTGTGGGCAAGTTCTCCGGTAACATAAGCCATGAGGTCGAGCCCGACTGCCAGGGTGACGAACTGAAAGCTGGCGACAGGGTCAGGTGCATACTCGACTGGGACAGGAGGTACAAGCTCATGAAATCGCACACGGCAGCGCACATAATCAGCGAGGTTATAAACAGAGAGACCGGTGCCATGATAACCGGGAACCAGCTGGAGCCGGACAGGTGCAGGATAGATTTCTCGGTTCCCGAGTTCGACAGGGACAAGCTCCGGGGGTATGAAGAGAAATCCAATGATGTGGTGAATAGGGGGATAGACATAACGCTGGAAACCATGTCAAGGGACGATGCCGCCAAGGACCATTCCATGACGAAGCTCGCAAAAGGGTTAGAAGCGCTTCCCAGCGACATAAAGGAGCTCCGCATAGTGAGGATAGGCGATTTCGACGTGCAGGCGGACGGGGGCACCCATGTCAAGAACACCAAAGAGGTTGGCAGGATAAGGTTCACCGACTTCGTCAACAAAGGCAAGAACAACAGAAGGATATATTTCGTGGTGGAATAACGTAGCGTCAGAACCTGTTCCTATGCATTATATCTTCCAGCCTTTTCTTGGGTATATGCAGCACACCTTTGCTGTCCCTCGAATAGGCAGTATCGTCTTCCTTCCCTACATCCTCTGTGACAGATTCTTCTGCCGGATATCCAAGGGTGATAACGAGGTCAATCTCATAACAGTCCGGCACCCCGAGCAGTTTCCTGATGGCATCCCTGTTTATCCTTGCAAGCACGCATGAAGCGATGCCCTTCGACCATGCCGCCAGCATCATGTTCTGGATAGCCATGCCCGAGTCGTGCTTGCACCAGTTGCTCGGGACGTTCTTGTTTATGAGGACAACGATATAAGCCGCCGGCTCTTTCCCTTCCAACCTTCCGGTGTCCCCGCCAAAACCCATACACCTGAACATCTCTTCTGTTGGTCCGCTTGAATCGATGACTATGTATTCCAATGGCTGGAGGTTCCTGGCAGATGGCGCGAATCTGGCAGCGTCGACTATATCCATGATTTTACCTGAAGAGACCGGCCTTCGCCGGTATTGTCGTATGGTCCTTCTTGTCCTGATAACATTGATGGTATTATGCTCTTCCATCGTTCAATCACCCACCAGCGTGACCACGACCTCCCTCTTCCTTGCGGGCACATCAAAGTCAAGCACGACTATCTGCTGCCACGTTCCCAGAAGGAGCTTGCCTCCCTTGAACGGGACGGTTGTGCTCGGGCCCATGAGGGTAGCCCTCACGTGCGACTTGCCGTTGTCATCCCCCCATGTCTCTGTATGCTTGTATTTGATGCCAGAAGGCGCCAGCCTTTCCAGTGCATCCTTCATGTCCTGCACAAGATTGGGCTCGAACTCTATCGTTGAGACCGAGGCCGTGGACCCGGAAACGAAGACGCTGGCTACCCCTGCCTTCAATCCGGATTCTGATACCATTTCCTGGACTTCCCTGGTTATGTCGATTATGTCCGTCTCGCTTTTTGAAGATACGCTTATACTCTTCGTCACCACTGCCATGCTACCACAACAGTTTATTACCGGCATGATAAATATAACTTATGGCGGAAGGACGCCGGAGGCGATATTATGCCCACGTGTGAGGCCCTGCTTGCGGGATGGCTTTCATGGCTCTGTCCCACGCTTTCAGCCTTTGCTTACCCTACGGTCTTTATAACCAATCTCATAGGCAGTGCAAGCATATTCTTCCCTCTCCCGGGGTTCGCTTTGGTGTTCTTCCTGGCAGGCACGGGCCTGAACCCATGGTTCCTGGCTATATCAGGCGGTCTGGGCGCTGCTGCCGGCGAGCTTACAGGGTACTTCATAGGCATGGGTGGCAGGAAGGTAGCTGAAGGGAGGCGTGACAAGGGCATACTGTCCCGAATGTTCGGTAAGAAGGGGATGCTGGAGAAGGCAAGCGAATGGTCCAAGCGGAGGGGCACGTTCCTCGCCATATTCATATTCGCGGCAACGCCGCTGCCCGACGACGTGACAGGCATAATAGCGGGCGCCATAGGCTATGACATCAGGAATTTCTTCCTGGCGAGCTTCATGGGCAAGCTGGTAATGTTCTCAGTGCTTGCATGGGGCGGGTATTTAGGCACAGAATGGGTGCTTGATATCATGGGCGGGCTATGACACGTTCCTTAGAACCCAGCGACTTCAACGCATAGCTCGAGACCACTATCTCCAGGTGCTTCACGTGCCCCCCCCCCGGGCTTATGGGGACTATATGCCTGTCACAAGCGAGAAGGCTCATGTGCTGCGATAAGGAGACTGCCGCCATCTGCCAACGAATATGGCGTGTATGGGCTTATAATCTCGCCCGACAGCGTGAAGAGAGCAGATGCTATCAGAAGAAGCTTCAGCTCTTTCTGCGTGTTATGTTTGGCGTCAGATGATAAATTACTTAACGAAGTCGCTCAGGGATACCTGCTCAATCCTCTTCTTGCCCAGCAGGTCATCCTCAGTGTATCCGAACCCAGAAAGCACCCTCAACGCTGCCGGTATGACCTGGTTGTTTATGTAATACTCCGGGTCATATGCGCTCGCATAGTCAGCCGGCTCCGCCCTTTCGGATATGGAGCCCGCTCCCTTGGTTATGATATAGGATATGGTGGACCCTTCGTGGACTTCCTGACCGTACCCTTTCATCTTCCTGGCGACGACGACATGCGGCCCTATCTGCTCGTACTCGTCTATCCCCTTGGTGAGCTGGGTGTGTATTACAAGGTCCTCCTTGTCAACCTTGCCCTTCTTGAGGCTCTCTATTATCCTCCTGACGGCCTTCACAGCCTTCTCGGGTGATTTGTCCTTCAGTATGGCCCTTATGACCTTCTCCTGTGTGTTCTTGGCTATGTCGGACCAGTCCCTTCTTACCCTCTCGAAGCCACGTATGGTTATCTCGCCGCCCCTGTCTATCAGCGCATACCGCTTCTTTGCGGCAGACCCCGACTTGGACAGCACGAATATCCCTGATTCGTACATGTTCCTGAAGTCGAGCTCCATGACCCCGGGCAGGGTGTTGTTGGCCTTCCTCAGGAAATTCCTCGCTTCCTTCTTGGTGCGTATCTTGACGAACAGCGAATCCGTGTCGCCATATATTACCTCGTATCCCTCATCCTCCGCGAGCTTTATCACATCCTTTATGTACATCCTACCCCATGCTGTTATGGACTCCGCGCATATCCTGGAATACCACCTTGAGCCGGCATATCCGTAGTACCCGTAGCTGGCATTGGCTATTATCTTGAGTGCGAACTGCCTGTTGTTGAGCCTCTTGTATTCGCTTGTCCTCTTACCCAGCTTCTTCATCTCCTTCTTTATCCTCATCCTGCGGTTCACCAGCTCCTCTATCACCATGGGAACGAAGCCCTTCTTCTTGCTGCAGAAGTAATGGTCAGATTCCGGTACCTTGTCCCTCTCGGATGCCTTGCAATCCTTGCAGTCCAGCGTCTCCGGCGACACATTGTGCGTTATGGTTATGCTGGGATAAAGGCTCTGGAAGTCGAACAGCGCTATCTTCTCGTGCAACCCCTCTTTTGGCGGGTGCACATAACCGCCCGTGTAAGGCGCAGCGTTCCTCCTGGTCCTTATCTCGCCGAACTTGGGCCTGTTCGGGGCCAGCTCCCCTACACTGTACGCCCTCCTCACCAGCAGCCATTCCACCAGTTGCGAATAGCTCATCCTGGACACATCAAAAGGCAGCTGCCCTGTGGTCTTCGATATCTCGAATATCTGGGGGAGGAGGTTTTCTGCGAGCTTGAGCGTTATCTCAGAATCCTTCAGGCAGTAAGAAGCGAGATCCTTTGCCTGGTCCTTCTCCCACGCTTTCTCTATCTCCCTCCATTTCATCTCATCCTTCGTCTCGCCGAGGAACTCCTGCGCTACCCTGGAAAGCGTGAGCACCTCGGTCGACAGGCCGCCACGCATTATGTTGTCTATGAAGTCGTACAGGTCTATGTGGACCCTGCCCTTTATCTGGGCGGCCGATATGTAACCCCTTCTCTTGAAGGTGAAATGCGTGGAATCCCTGCCCATGACCATCGGTATCTTGTAGTCCCATGCCTTCTCCGCTATCTTGGGGAAATCGAACCTGTCCGTGTTGTACCCAACTATCATGTCAGGGTCCCTGTCCTCCATTATGCTTACGAACTGTTTTATGAGCTCCTCTTCGCTGCCTGCAGGTCTGACCCCGCCGGACCTGCTGTCGCCTGCGCTTACAACCCTGCTGAATCCGTCATTGTCCACGAATGATATCAGTATAACCTTCTCGTCCCCCTTCGTCCTTATCATCTCTATGTCGAATGCCATGATTCTCAGCTTTGGGTACCCTTCCTTGTCCAGAGTCTCTATGCTGTCAGCATCCAGCATTATATCCGCCTTGATGTCATCCTTGAAAGGCCTGCCCTTGGCATCTATCCACCCTATGGGGGTGATGCCCTTGTCTATCATGTACCTCTTGTAGAAAGGTATGTCATACTCATGTGCCCCCTCAATATCGGTCCATGACTTCAGCGCCTCCCTGAACTTGTTAACATCTGCCGGCATGGGCACGTATATCTTAAGAAGCTTTACAGGCCTTCCCAGCAGGTTAAGCTTCGCTCTCTCCACCTTTACGGGCCCCCTGCCTTCGACGCGCATCTCCATTATCCTGTTCTTCATGAGCCTCAGGTCTGCCTCGCTCATTGATGCGTCGTGCTGCACATAGAAGTATGGCAGGAACCCCTTGTCGGTGACCAGGACAGACTTGCCGTCATCAGTCTTGCCCCACAACCTGATGACGGGCCGCTCCTGCTCTCCTTCTCCGTTGGTGACGTAATCGGCATGTATGAGACAGAACCTGACAGACCCCTTACTCCCTGACATACCACCACCGGACCTCTGATTTAGGATTGTTTCCTTGATTTAAAGCTTTGCTTGACCCTGAAACCATTTATTATACTATTAACAAAAGATAAACATGGCGAAGAGAAAACCGGCAAAGAAGAATGCAACAAAGAAAACCAAAACCAGTAAGGCTTCCAGAAAGAAGCCGTCCAGGAAGCCGAGGAAGCGGGCCAGGCCCAAGAGGTGGCAGGACAGGACCGAAAAGGAATGGGAAGCCTGGGGCAAGGACCTCGGCAAGAGGATAGAGAAGCATGGTAGCCGCGCTGAGCGGGTCGCCAAGCGGTGGTGGTACAGGACATTCGGGCCAATAGGACCTCTTCTCGAGAGCATAATAGGCATATTCTTCATGGGCCTCGCCACACTGATAATGGGATGGCTCAACTACGTGCTGCTTAGTGTCTTCGTCAGCAAGGTCGTAATGTTCCTTCAGATCCACCTTGGGATATTCTTCCTCATGATGCTCCTGCTGAACTATTCCAAGTACTTCAGGATAGCCGTCCCGAAGACGGAGTGGATACTGCGGCCTGTCGAGACAGCAGCGGGCATATCAGTCATATTGTGGGTGATAAGCTGGGCTGTGGTAATGTCACCAACATACCCGTCCATATCTGTCATACAGGCGCTGGCTTCACACATCCTTACCAACGTCATAGGGATATTCTTCGCATTGCTGGTGCTTGCCTATTTCATAGCACTCATAATAAGGATAGGCATAGTAAACGGAGGGGGTGCCAGATAATGCAAAGGAAAAGTCCTAAGAAGCCCCGGGCCCACAGAACCAAGAGGCTCTACCGTTCAGGCAACGACAGGATAATCGGGGGCGTGTGCGGCGGCCTCGGAGAATACTTCGGCATAGACCCGGTGATAATAAGGCTAGCATGGGTTCTTTTCTCTCTTGTCTACGGGGCCGGCATACTGCTATACATAATAGCATGGATAATAGTGCCGAGGAACCCCGGGCACAGCTGGAAGGACTAGCTATCCTATCACATGGCTGAGCGTCTTTATGCCCTGCGCCTCAAGGAAAACCAAGAACAGCAGCAGCATGAATATCGTTACAAGCACTATGCCGAAGCCCATCCTGCTTCTCATTTCCTCACCACAGTTTCTATATATACTATAAGTAGCACGAACAGGACAAGAGTGAGCCCGAAGTATTTCTGGGATTCGCTAAGCATGCTGCTCTCCATTATAGAAAAGAGGAAATACCCTATGCCTGCTATGGCGGATACAGCAGCAACGAACCTTGCTCCCCTCTTGCCGGGCGCCATGATAATATTTGTTCCCGCTGCTTAAAAGCGGATATTCACCCAGCACCGAAACAAAACGAAAGAGGTATAAAAGCACTGTCATATAAGTATAAAACATGGATAGCAAGACGGCAACAAAAGTCATTGTGCCCATAGTGGTTATCGCAGCCATAGCCATTGCGTTCGTCGCGATGCAAGGCAGTGAACTGGAATCATGCGCTCCGTTCGCAGGTTCGGATTCTTGTATCCAGCTCTATGAGCCCGTGTGCGCAAAGGTCATAATGGATGACGGCTCGGTTGAATGGAAGGAATACCCCAACGCATGCGTGGCCTGCGTGGGAATCACTGAAGGCGGCGGGGTCGTAGGATACAAGAAGGGCTCTTGCCCCGGTGCCGGAGGCAATGTGGGTGCCATCAGTCCATCCGCCCAGGCCTGCCAGGAGCATGGCGGCACATACAACATAACCACCGAGCACAGCGGCAGCCAGTCGGGCTATTGTGTGCTTCCTGATGATTCCATATGCACTGATGAGCAGTTCTATGGAGAGGGATGCTACGGTCCTGGTGCACAAAGCGCTTCGGTGTGAACATGGCAAAGCGAAAAAAGGAAAAGAATGTTGCAGCTTATGCCGTTTTCTCAGTGATATTGGTGATAGCAGTGTCCTCGATAATCATGCAGTACACGGGCAATGACCAGTCAACCGGATTGTCTGAAGATGAAAAGGAGCTTGAATCCATGAACACGTTCCAGGCGGGCGATGTCATGGTCACGCCCATAGTCAGAGGCTGCGCTACAGGCGGGAGCAATAATGATGCCCTTGCCAGGTCCAAGTCCAATAAGGAAAGGCGGCCATCAGTGACAGTGCATGGTGATACAATAATATATGACAGGGCCATAAGCCACTTGTGCTGCAGGATAGCGAATGTCGAACTGACTGGGCCCATAGAGAACGGCAGGATAGACATATACGAGACATGGTCAGGCCCTGAATGCAGGTGCATGTGCTTCTCCGAGCTCGGGATGAAGCTCAGCAACCTCGCACCCGGGGACTACACAGTGAACGTGCATAAGAGCGGGTTCGATGCCAATGGCATGCCGCTGGAGGACGAACTCATAGTGGCTGAAGAGGTCAGGATAGCATAAGGCGCATTAAGCATGATTTGCTTTTCGGTGCAATGTACACAGCAGTCAGCAGGCCTGACTGGTCTGAATTAGCTTATTAACGGGCTAGCCGAATAATAAAACAATGGCCAAGAAGTCAGAGTCGTCCATCGACAAACTGTCGAAGCTTTTTGACAAGGCCGCAAAGCTTCTCAGGGGGCCGTACAAGACAGTCTCCGGTGCCGTCATAGCAGCAGTCATAGGGAGCATGCTCAAGCTCACTGAAGTGACCAAGACGTTTCCCCCGCCGGCTGACCTGCTGGGCAACGTGATAATATTCATAGCTGTCCTGGCGGTCGTGATAGACCTGTGCAGGGGCGGCCTTCTTGACTGATTCGCAATCAGATTTAAGCGACCTCGCCAAAATATAAACGATGCCAGACAAAAGGATGCTGGACTACATAACCAACAGCGTTAGGAACGGGTATACAATATCGCAGATAAGGGATACGCTTTCTGATGCCGGTTACGCCCAGAAAGACATAAACAAAGCACTCGATGAATTGGGGTTCGGCCCGGAAGGAAAGAAGACGCCAGCCGCTTTGAGGGTAGTGATAATAGCGCTGTCAGCCTTCTGCATGTTCATGGCAGCGTTCCTCATACTGAGCTTCACCGGATTCATGGACATGGTATTTCAGGCAGACATGCTGCGGGCGGTCAACATATGCGATGCCAAGGGCAGGAACTCTTGCTATCTGGGTTCCATGCCGTCTGACTGGTCTGACTACAATATAAACGTGGACGGCTATCTGCGGAGCTGCGAGCATATGATGCAATGCAACAACTGCTATGAGTGCATGTTCTCCGTCAAGGCAGGCTGCGTGGAAGACTGGTCCTGCACGCAATGGTATCCCAGCCAATGCCCGATAGAAGGGGTGCAGGTGAGGAAATGCACGGAGCTGAACTCCTGCGGCACATACAGCTCAAGGCCGGAGCAGATAAGGAACTGCACATACATAATACCTGATTTCAACTGCACCGAGGACTGGCAATGCGGCGCATGGTCATCATGCATAAACGACACAGTATTCAGGACATGCACTGACATGAATTCGTGCGGCACGGAGTTCCTGAAGCCGAAGACAACGAAGCCGTGCCAGACCAACTGCACAGAGGACTGGAACTGCACCGGATGGTCCGCTTGCAGGAACGGCTTCAAGAAGAGGAACTGCACTGACCTGAACAGCTGCGGCACAGTGTTCGACCTGCCGTCGCTCATACAGCAGTGCAACGGATGCTCCTCTTCAGCAGAATGTTCTGACAGGAATCCATGCACAGTCGACTTGTGCAACAGCTCCGGGATATGCACCCATTACCCCATAACAGCATGCAACAACGGCGACGGCTGCTGCCCCTCCGGCTGCACCAGCGAAAGCGATGGTGACTGCGAACCCGAGGCAGATGACTGGACAGAGGTCAGGTCGTTCAGCGGCGCCTTTTCCGTGGTTAACATGGCAGTGTTTGACGGAAAGCTTTACGCCGTGGTGTACGGTGCCTACAACAGCACGATATACAGCTATGACGGCATCTCATGGACAAAAACATTCGAGACAGACGTCCCGATAAACATGCTCAAGCCACACAACGGCAATCTGTATGCCTGCACGGGGAGCACAGCATATGGCAACGTTTCCAAGCTGTACTCGTCCGACGGCTCAAGCTGGGAGCTGGCCATAGAGATACCATCCTCATCCATCCAGATAATGGAATCATACGGCCCAACGCTTTACCTTGGGGCATACTCGCCGCCGCTGACGGTCTACGAGTTCGACGGTGTCGGCGTCTTCGAGTCCATAATACCCGAAAGCTCAAGCAGTCCAAGCATGTTTCACTCATCCGAAGAGTACAACAACAAGCTGTACATGACGACCAATTCACCGTTCATGCTGGTCTACGACGGCATCGGGTGGTCATGGGATGCCGAGAGCATGTGGTTCGATGCGCTGGGCATGCATGATGGCAAGCTCTATGCGAGCTCTGGCGCCTCGGTATATATCATGGAAGCGGATGAATGGGTAGAGATATACTCCGGATTCCTCGGCAACCAGGACATAACGGACTTCGCGTCCTTCAATGGCGTCCTGTACGCGGCTTCCGGGGCTTCAGACGGGAAGGTCATAAAGTATGACGGCAGTGAATGGAAGCTGAGCTGGGACCCGGATGAAAGCACGGTCACGACACTGGTAGAATATGACGGGAACCTGTATGCGTCCGGTATCGACAGCGGCAAGATATACATGCTGGGCTAAAGAAACCATATTTTAAGGAATTCGTACAAAATATAATCAATGGCAAACCAGGATATACTCGACTACTTGTCGGGCAACATAAAAAAGGGGTATTCGCCTTCGCAGCTCAAGCAGGCACTTATGAGTTCCGGTTATGCAGAAGCTGATATCGACGAAGCCATGCGCTCCCTCGGCATAATACAGGACGATGGCCAGTACGATGATAATCAGATGGCTGGGGCCCAGGATGACAGCTCCCAGACCCAGCAGCAAAGCGCGCCATCTGACCAGCAGAAAGCCCCTGAACATGCTGATTCCGGGAACAAAAAGAAGCTTACAATCATACTCATAGCCATATCTGGTGTGCTGATAGCAGTCGTTGCGCTGACACTTCTGGGGGTCATAAGCCTTACAGGCGAGATGACTACCCTGCAGGCCATAGAGAGCTGCGATTCTGCTGGCAGGCATTCATGCTATATGGACATGCTTCCGGGTGACTGGGACACCAAGAAGCTTAATGTTGAGGGGGTCATGCAGAGCTGCCAGGATGTTATGGAGTGTGACAGCTGTCATGAGTGCGGCTTCCCGAGGAGCAACTGTACCATCAGCTGGTCATGCACGCCATGGTTCCCGTCCGAATGCCCGCCTAGCGGAAGCCAGACCAGGTCATGCGTCGATACCAACAGGTGTGGGAAGGATGAAGGCAAGCCTGCTGAGGTCAGGAACTGCACATACAACCCAACGGCGCAGCCTTCCTGTACCGAGGACTGGAACTGCACCGGGTGGTC
>QMZP01000015.1 GCA_003663225.1 Candidatus Aenigmatarchaeota archaeon
GAGTAATGGTCCGGTGTCATGTGCGCGTTGTCGGGCGAGTTCAGCGTTATGTTCGGGTAGCCGTGCACGCGGAGCGTGGCGGTTGCCGTCGCGTTGAACCCTTCGTAGGTCATGTTAACCTTCACCGGATAGTTGCCGTATGATGACGGCGCGGTTATATTGTAGTCATAGCCTCCTGAGCCGTCGGTCTCCACCCTAACCTCCTCCGGAAGCATCCTTATCTCCGGCCTCTTGCCTATCCGGGTGGCCTTCGACACCATCTCGTTCTTGCCGCCGTCTCCTGCGAATATGAACTCCCTCACATGCCTGGTCTCGCCGGTGTCATACTGGACAGAATCGGAGTACACATACTGCATCGCGTTCTCGGAATACGCATAGCCCCTGTAGAACTCCTCGCCCTTTATTATGACGCTGCCGCCGTACATGCCGGTGTAGTCACCGGACTTCCACAGCTGGCCGAACCAGTTGTCGCCCAGGTCTGACTCGTACAGGTAGCCTGATTCGTCCTCCTGGTCGACGAGTTCCCCGTCGCCATCCACCCACAGCGAGTTCCTGTTCCCGGAGACGAACCACATGTATGTGAGCACGTCTTCTGTGGTTTGCTGGGCGTATGTTATGAATATGTCCTCGAATACCACGCCGTCGGAGAAGAACTTCATGTTGGTCCCGTAGCTGTCATAAGCGGCGACGTTGGACTGGTTGTAGCGGACCTCCACGAACAGCGGGCCTTCTGACAGCAACTGTCCGTCGAATGTGCTTGTCCAATATCCTGCCGAATCGGTGTTCTTGAAGTTGCTGTTCAGGCCTATGTCCTCACCGTCCTTCCTTATGTCAATGAACCTGGCATAGTGGTCATCGGTCTTGTACTGGAAGCCGTCGTTCATGTTTATAGTGTAATCGTTCCCTGCCGCTGACACCGAGTCAACCCTGGAATCATAGGACGGGGAAGTGACCCATGTGTTGTTGCCGTAGTAGACATAGTATAGCTGGGAGTCCGAGGCTGACACGTTGGCGTATATCCATATGGTCGTGTTGCTCGTGTTGATTGTGCCGTATTCCATCTGGTACGGTATCTCGTTTCCATCCGTGTCGGTCACCCTTATGTCGCTCCCATTGTGGTTCATCTTGCCCTGCTCTATCAGCGTCTGCGTGTCGAACGAGAAGTACACAGGCTGCTCGACCACGTCGCTCCCTGACACCTCTGTGAGCTTGAGAGGCATCCTGTACCTCCAGTCCCTGTCGAACCAAGAGGAGTTGCCTATGACATACCTGGAGTTGTACTGCTGGCTGCCGTCAAGGTATATGTTGATGGACTGCAGGCCGACGCCGTTGCCGGTCGCTGTCACCGCGCTTCCCGAGACATTGGCCCTCTCGCCCGGCGAGTAGTCGTACCTGTCTAAGCTGGCCGTCAGGTTGACGTAGAGCACCCTGAGCGTCACGTTGTTGCCTGTTACGAAGGCCCCCCTCGAATCGGTCGCATTGAACACCACATAACGCTTCCCGGAGAATCCCTGGTCAGGCACCATGGTTGCCACCCCGGTATCGCTGTCTATGCTGATGCTTATGTTATCCACCGGGGTAGCCTGGTAGAGCACTATGTCATTGTTGGGGTCGGTGAAGTACTGCGACAGGTCGAGCGTCTTGTTCGTGTCGCGCGCCCACGTCTGGTTGGGTATTGGGCCAGAGAACACGGGGTCTGAAGCGCTTATGTTCACGCTCACCGCGGTGGAGAGCTCTATCATGGCGTTGCCGGTGAGGTTGTATATCACGCCGCCCGACTCGCCGTTGTGGCTGGCGTTTATGGTGTAGTTGCTCATGAAGGACCTTGTCCCTATGCCGCTCTGACTGTACCACGTGACTTCCTGGGTGGGTATGTGGCCTATTGGCGCGCCGTTGGCATAGAGCTGCTTTATCTCGGTGATGTTCAGCGTCCTGTTGTATATCGCCACCTCGTCCAGGAGACCGTCAAAGTCGCCGTGCCCTATGTACACTGGCGTGTCGGGCGTGGCCAGCGTTCCAGTGCCCGTGGAGCTGCCCTGCCTGACACCGTCTATGTATATGTTCCCGCCTGTCGAGCTGCTGTACGCCCATGCGACATGGTGCCACTTTCCGAGGTCTCTCACCTTGTAGGCGGGCGACACCGCACCCCAGCTTCCGCCGCGCGTGGCGTATACCTGTATCTTGCCTGTGTCTGCCACGTTGCTGCCGTAGTTGTCACCGAAGAACCTCACGTTGAAGTTGGAGCTGTCCTGGCCGGCCTGCCTGTACAGCAGGCTTGATGCCCTCTCATGGGTATATGACCTCGGGTATACCCAGAAGGACACCGTGATAGCACTGTCCAGAGCCATGCTTGAACCGCTGCCGCAGTCGAGCATGTCCCCTGATTGGTTGAACTCGAAGCTCCCGTTAAGCTTGCCCCAGCTGACAGGGGCGCTGCTATTCTCCACCGTGCAGTTGTTGCCCTGGACTGAGAAGTCAAAGACGTGGGTATCGTTCTCGCCAAAGGACGAATCGTTGTTGAGGTGCCAGTGCGCCACCAGCCCGTCCCTGCTTATGGATTCGTAATTGGAGGTGAATGCCGTGAATTCCACCATTGACAGCCTGTCTTTGGCTGTCACATTGGCTTCAGTAACTATGGCCGTCGCGTTGGTTACATTGACGTCAAGGTACCACTTCCTGTTGATTATGCTGCCGTTGCCGCTGAAGCTCTCGTCATCGAACGTTGCGTTCAGGAACACGTTGTTGCTGTTATCCGAGCCGCTCTCCGTGTCCATCCTTACATCGACACCGGCAGTGTCCTCTATGCTTATGTCCTTGAACTTGTTATTGTCTGAGTCGTAGGTGCTGTATGACCTGACGAAGACGCCGTAGTTCTGGCTCTTGCTGATGTTGGCCTGCTCTATTGTGTTGTATCTCGACCTCTCCACGAAGAGGCATGCCGCATCCGTTGACGTGCAGTTCCTGGACCTGAAACGCTCCAGCCTGTTGTACGTTGCGCGGTACAGGTGGTTGTACGGGTTGGAGCTGGCGTTTATTCCGCTCAGCTCGTTATAGTCAGAGTCGTGGATGTACAGGCCCCTGTACACGTTGTACTGGGTGTCCAGGTCATCCACTATGTTGGAATCGGACTCATGGATATCGAGGCCGTTGTTGCTGTACCAGCACGTCACGTTGCTCAGCTCGTTGGCGTCAGACTGATGGAGGTATATGCCTGTGTTTATGTTGCCTTCTGCCAGCACGTTCCTTACAACATTGTCGTCCGAGCCGTACATGTACAGGCCCCTGTTCTCGTTGCTCTTGAGCGTGGCATTCTCTATCGTGCACCTGTCTGACGTGTAAAGATACATGCCGTACTGCCCGTTGCCGCTTGCTGTTATGTCTGAGAGTGTCACGTTGAGGCTGTTGTACAGGTATATGGCGTTGAACAGGCCGCTGCCTGTAACGTTGTCCACCACGCTATCGTTCGACCATGCGAGCAGCAGGCCGATGTGGTTGGAATGGGTGAGGTTGAGGTCCCTGTATGTGACATTGCTACAGTTTATGCAATAGGCGACGCCGGCATCAGGCGCGCTGGACAAGCCGAATCTGTGGTCGCTTATGCTGTGATTGTAGTATATCCTCCTGTCATGGTCCACGACATTGCTGGCATGTATGCTGTTGTCGTAATGGGGTTTCGTGGTGCCGTAAACGTAGAAGTTGTATTTGTTGCCCGTCATGTTGCTGTTCTTCATTTCGTTCGTGCGCGATGAGCTGAAATGTATGCCGTACGCGCTGTTGCCGTATGCAGTGACGTTCTCTACCGTGCTGTTGTCCGTGTAGTAGACGTACAGGCCGTACTTGTTGTGGTTCGTGGTGGTGTTGGAGACCGTTATGTTATCGCACAGGTCAAGCTTCACCCCGTAGTCGCTGGTGCCCACATCGTTGTGGCTCGCGTTGACGTTGAGCAGGACGGTGTTGTCCGTCCTTGAGATGTATATGCCGCCCGCCCCGCTGTATGAGCTCCTGTCGTTGTGAGCAACCGTCATGTTCTCCATCCTCGTGTAGTTGGAGAATATCACGTACAGGCCGTGCCTGCCGCTCTGCTTGACCGTGGCATTGGTCATCCTGACATAGTCGGAATAGTCCACGTAGATGCCGTATCTCGTGCTGCTTATTGATGTCACATTCTCCATTTTTGTCCTATGCGAATGGAAGTTCCTTATCCCGTAGGTGTTGTCCTCCACGTCGGTATTGTATATCAGCGTGTCATTGCTGTGTTGCAGCATTATGCCATAGCCCGAGCTCTCTGATGCCTCGCTGACAAAGGTGTCGTTTATTATCGTGCCGTTGACTCTGTCTGCCCATATGCCGTATTTGTAGTTTCCTGAGACGTTCGCGCCCTCTATCCGGGTGCTGTTGGCGCGTATGTGTATGCCCTCATAGGCGTCAGTGACCTTGGAATGCATAAGGGCGAACCTACTGGAGTTCACAAGGAACGGGTAATGGTATCCCGGGCTCACCGAGTATATGACGCTCTGGTCAGTACCGGTATCCTTGTCTTTGTCATGGTCGTAGACGAAGAACGATCCGCTGCTGTTGAGGTTTATGCTGTACTGCTGGTCCTCTGTCAGGTTCATCCTCAGCGTGACGTTCCTGAACGTCAGGTTGGCACCTATGCTCAGGTTGCCTACGAGTATTATGGACTGGTCGCTCACATTGCAGTCAGCCGCCACATGCCACGTCCTGTTGACCACGTTGTTGTAGCTGTAGGGCACGCACGTCCACAGCACGCTTATGGTGACATTGTTCGAGTCAGTGGAGTTGGTGCCGTCAGTGGCAGTGAACACGACATGCCTGTCTCCCATGAAATCCGTATCGGGTATTATGTTGACAATGCCGGTGTCATTGTCTATGGTTATGGTCATGCTGTCCGCCGGCGTGTAGGTGAAGTTCATCGGGTCCCCGTCCGGGTCAGTGAAGTAGTCATCGAGGTCAAATGTATGGTTGGAGTTCAGCCATATGCTTATGTTGGATATGTTCGCTATGAGCTCGGGGGCGGCATTGCCTATCTCCAGGGTCTTGGTATTCTCTGCCGTGAATCCCTTATAGCTGGCGTTTACCTTTATGGTGTGCGTGCCCCTCCCGGGCGCATACAGGGTCTTGTTGTAGCTGCCGCCGGAATCCGTCCTCACCATGGTTTGTTCCTTCTTGGTATACGGTGTGAAGTTGAGCGACTCGTTGACCACCAGCATCACCAGGTACCTTGCCCAGTCGCTGGCGCTGCTCCAGCTTGCTCCGTTGTTGTTCGATACAAGGCCCTCTGTACTGGTGGACTCTGCGCCGACATCGGCCGCCCCGCTGGCGCCCGGGTTGTCATACCCGTCCACGACCCACCAAAGGTTCGAGTATGAGCCTATATCCCAGTCCACGGAATATGTGTACATCTGCCCGTCGCTAACCGGGTCTATGAGGCCGGTCTCCCCCAGCACCGTGCCTATGTCAGGCTCGTCAGCGGTGCCGTCATGCACCGCAAGCAGCACATCACCTTCAGCCGTGTTCTCCCTGAGCCAGCCGCCTATCTCCTTGACCTTCACCGCCTTCTTGCCCGCGGGCAGGCTTATGGGCCTTGCATAGAACTCAGAAATGGAATCCTGCCCCACCGAGGACACCCACCCGTCCCTTGTGTCGTTTATGCTGTACACAACGCTGAGGGCCGACTGGTTGCTGGCCGCGGACGCATCCGGGTTCCCGTAGTACATGTATATTGTGTTGTTCGTGTCCGCAGAGATGTCCATTTCAACCCATATCACTGTGTCCTCTGTGTTGCACCCGCTCTCTATCCAGTAGTCCAGCTGGTTCAAGCCGCTGTCAGCGAAGCGGATATCAGAGCAGTCGGCGTTCATCTTCCCATTCTCTATGAGGGTAGCTGTGTCCGCGCTTATGTTCACATCCACGCCCGTGTAGTCCTTGCCCGACTGGTCGAATATGTTTATGGGCTCCCTGTATGGCCATGTCCTGTTCCACCAGTCTGTGAAGTTGCCGCCTATCCATATCTCATCCATGTACACGTTCACGTAGTTATCCGGCACAGGCACGCTGGTGAAGTTGAACTGCCCGTACACCTCGACCAGGTTGTCCATCTCCGTCCTGTTCGGCTGGACCGTCTCGCTTATGTTTATCATCGGAGACATGGTAAGGTTGACCTGCTTGTTCCTGTTGTTGAGTATCTTTGCCACGCTGTTCCCGGTGAAGTAGTCCACCTTGCTGACGTTGGCGGTGTAGTTCCTCCAGTACGTGTACCCGTTCTGGTCATGGACGTACCACGTGGCGTTGAACTTCGCGAATCCGAGGTGGTAAAGCTGTTTCACTTCATCAGAAGACAGCGCCCTGTCCCATATGCCCACCTCGTCTATGGTGCCGTTAAACCACTGCCCTGAACCATAAGTTCCTATATTGAAATTGCTACCAGTATCCAAAGACTGCCCTGAAATAGAGCTTATGTCACATACACCCAAGTATGAACCATCGGCGTAAACTATTATTTCATCATCATTCCTCTCATAAACACCAGCCACATGATGCCATCTCCCGTCGTTGTAACCACTGCCTATGGAGCAGTCGGGCCTGTTGATACCGTCCCCCCCGCTCGCAGCAACCCAGATGGCCCCATTGCTGTTAAGTCGGATTCTATATCCCCTGCTACTACTGGACGTACCACCCTTGGTTATTATGGTTCCGGAATCCGTTGATTCGGAAGACTTGAACCAGCTTGCTACAGTGAACGAACCCGTACCAAAGTCAAGGCTGCCGTCAGCCGGGTCTCCCATTGTTATATAGTCATCCAAACCGTCGAAGCTGCAGCCCCGGTTCATCCAGCCGTCAACCGTGCAGTCAGTATCCCCTGTTGTCGTGCCGTCATTGCTTCCCGTCTCGTCTGTCACGGTCTGGCCTGTCCCGTTCACGTTGTCCTCGAACCTCCAGTAGCCTGCCATGCCGCCTGTGCCGCTTCCCAGTATCTCGCCGTATGTGGTGGCAGTGGTCCTGTTGTATGCCAGCTTCTTGGTGGTGTTGTAGAGCAGGACCGTGGCGTTGCCTATGGGCCTGCCGTCATTCGATGCAGTGACGTTGACGTCAAGGTACCATTGCCTGACCAGCTTGGACGTGGTGTCCACGCTCTCTCCCGTTATGCCGTATGTTGTGTTGAGGAAAACGTTCCTCATGGAGCCTGACTGCAGATGCACGTTGTGCGTGCCGGAGCCGGAGAAGTTCCCGCCGGTCACGTTGTTCTTCGGCGCGTCTATGAAGTAGATGCCGTAATCATTGGATTTCGCTATCTGGCGATTGAACGTGTTGTTGGAAGAGCCGCTCACGTTTATGCCCGCGTTGGTGTTGCTGTTCGCTGTGTTGTCAGCGAACCAGTTGAAGCACGAGCACCCTTCCAGCCACACGCCGTTCTCGTTCTCGCTGACTATGTTGCTCCTGTAGGTGTTGTTCTTGGAGTGGTACGTCCTTATGCCGGCATTCTGGTTGTCCTTCATGGTGTTGTTTATAACCAGCGTATCGTTAGTGCTTGCCTTCAGGTACAGCCCTATGTACTGGCCGCTGAGCGTATTATTATATACATAGGAGCGGTTGGCCCCGTTGAGCTCCACCCCATGGCCGCCCTCACCGGTGCCCATGCTTATGTTGCAGCTCCTTATGGTTGTGTTGGTGTGGTTGGACACTATGCCGGACACATTGCTTACGCTCCTTATCTTGTAGCCCCTGCAGTTGACCGTTATGTCGTCTGCGGTTATCTTTATGCATGCTGCCTCAAGAGCGTTGTTTACTATGTCCTGGGTAAGGTTGTAAGTCAGGCCGGCAGTGTCCAGCTCCCTGCATATGCCCACGTCAGTGCCGGCATCCTTCACGAAGCGCCTGGTGGCCGATGTGTTCGTGTTGTTTGCGTTGTCCACGCAGGTCACGTTCCACTTGTAGGCAGCGTTGTCCAGCCCGTACAGCTTGTAGCTGTACACCGTGCCGTTGGTCGCGGTGACTGTCGTGTTGATTGTGCCGTTTATGGTGAGGTTGCAGGACATCTCCGCTGCCAGGTTGTCCACCACAGTCCAGTTGAAGTATACGTACTTCGTGGTCACGTTGTCGTTCCTCGCGGGCGAGTGCAGAGACATGGACGGGTATGTGGAATCTACTATCAGGATAACGCTGTTGTTGCCCCTCACGCCGGAATAGCTCACGTTGGCCTTCAGCTCGTATTGCCCTCTGGTCTCGTTGACAGTGAGGGTGTAATTGTACCCTCCCGTGCTGTTGGTCATCAGTATGCTTTCCGTGTTCTCGGTTATGATGGGCCCGCCGAGGTTCCACATGCTCCTGTACATAACGCTCTCCGGCACCAGGTATGTGGAGCCCTCGGACGGCCTGTGCCATCCGAGCCTGTACTTGTCGCTGCCCGTCCCCTCCTCGAAATGGAATTCGAACCAGTAGAATCCCGGCTCGTTCACCTCGACCGTGCCTGTGTAGCTCGTCCAGCAGTCGCAGTAGGAGCCGCTGTACTTGGACGCCACCACTGTCCCGGTTGAGAGGTCATCCTTGGTGCCGTTGAGCACGAACTCCGAGTCATCATCGCTGTCCACTGCGAACGTGTAGGTCCCGGTCTCGTTCATGTATATCCAGCCGGCGAACCTGGCCTGGTAGTTGTCATCCGCCCCGAACGGGTTGCATGCGTCGTTGGTGCAGGATATGGTCGGCCTGTAGCCGCTGCCCGAGACACTGTCATACTCCACAGGGTCTGTCCAGTAGTCAACAAAGTCCTGGTGGCTGTCCGGGCTTCCCACGCTGTCCATATAGGTCTCCAGGAACACACCCTTGCCGGACGGGAAGCTAAGAGTGGAGTTGCCCGCGCCGGTGTTGCCGTAATACACATACGCTATCTTGGTCTGGCCCGCTGACAGGTTTATCGGGAACCATACTGACGTGTAGGTGGTATTGCAGTGCATTGTTCTGTGCGGCACCTCGCTTGCCCCTATCCTGACCCTTATGTCAGAGCAGTCCTGGTTCATGTATCCCGCGCTTATCGCTGCCGCGCTGTCTATGGTGGCGTTTATCAGTATGTTCTGATGGCTGGTGGAATTGGTCTCTGTTATGTTGACCCTATGCCTGTACTTGTAGCCGGTATCCCACCAGCCCGTGACGTTTGCGCTCAGCAGCCCGCGGTAGTCCTCATAAAGATACCTGGTATCGTTCAGATATATTCCCATCAGCTGGTTGGCCAGGGTTCCGTTGCTAGCGTTTATACTTCCCCAGACGCTCACATTCCTTGGCGTCTCCTCCGGTATCAGCGTGGGGTTGACCGACTCTGTGACCGTTATCCTGAGCATGTCGAACGTCCTGTTGGTGTTGCCCCAGTCAGAGGTGCCCGAGCCCCAGGCAAGGCAGTTCCAGACTGTTCCCTGCTTGAGTGTGGGTATGTTCCTTTCGAATATACCTTCATCATATGTACCCTCCAAGTCTATGGTGCCGTTGGGCTCCCATGCGCCGGAGTAGTTCCAGTACAGGGTCACGTTGTCGAGGCCAACTGAGTTCGTCACAGAGCAGTTGAACGTTATGGTCGCGTTCGGTGCCTTATGATTGTCCTCAGGTGAGTTCAGGGTTGTCACGGTAGATGCAGTCACTGTGAGGTCCCGCAGGGCGCTCCCTGATACATCCCTGTATGTCACGTTAACCGTTATCGGATAAGTGCCGGCTGGTTTGTTGACCGTGAACATGTATTCATAGTCGCCGGTGTCATTCGTTGCCATCCTCACCTTCTCCATTCCCACCGAAGAGCTTAGGTTATTCAGCGCTGCGCTCGCCCTTATGTACAAGTGGGCATCCCAATCGCTGCCCGCGTTTGTTCCTGTACCGTCCACGTAATATGTATCACACGCGCTATCACCGCTGTTCGGGTTTTCTATGCCGAATGACGAATCATAGTTCGAAAGATATGGTCCGGGACTGTTGCCATCCAGACCGTCGCCGTCTGCAACGCCCCATATGCCGTCGTCACTGGACACAGTGTTTCTTGTGTAGAAGCTGTCTTCTGTTATCCCGGCGCCGTTACTGAACCTGTGACCTGTTATCCTTCCGCTGTATGTGCTGGTACCATCAAACGCTGTCCAGTCTGCATCGTCACCCGTGCTTACCATGTAAGACATCCTTTCGGCCATGGTTCTCTCAGTATCCCATTTGAATACTATCC
>QMZP01000016.1 GCA_003663225.1 Candidatus Aenigmatarchaeota archaeon
CATAAACGGGAACTACAGCGGCTCTTACGCAGCGTCATCTGACGAGATGAGGTCTGACAGCTGGGAAATCGACCCGCAATACTTCCATGCATTCAGGGAGGGTGAGAACGTGCTGAGCATCAACTTCAGCGACCCGGAGAACAGTTTCGTGGGAGGGGGGTACATAAAGGTCACATACAATACGACCAATGCCATCGTCGAGGATATCAGCTCATACGGGGACAACGTGACCATGACATATTTTTTCCCGGGCATAAGCGGCATATCGAACGTGTACTCGTCGTTCTTTGTGCCGGGGAACTTGACAGGCGTCAGCGGTATCATCCATTACAGGTCCAATTACACGATATATCTAACGATAGGCAACGCTACCGTGTATGAGGGCAACTCATCAGGGACATATGTCGAAATCAACCAGAGCGAGATGTTGCACGCGCTCTCAAACGCCGGCATGGACATGGCATCCATGGGCAATGAGAACATCCCCATACGATTCGGTGTCAGGAATGTCTCATATGCCGCGACCGGGGGGAAAGGCATAGGTGACATAATACTATCCACCGATGTGTCCGGCAGCATGGGATGGTGCGGAAATTATTCAGACCACCCACTTACGTGCAACTATTACTGCTTCATCGGGAGCTCAAAGTCATGCACGGTACCTGACCAGTACTCTTGCAGCGGTAGCCCGTGCGGGGGGTGGTGCTACTGGCCATACGGGCACTACATAACATGCTCGCAGAGCAGGCTGGACATAGCAAAGGAGGCCGGGAAAGGCTTCTCTGACATAGTGCTCGGGCAGGACGGCAACAGAATGGGTTTGGTATCGTATAGCAGCGACGTCGTCAGCACGCTCGGGCTGACGCCCGACAGCGGAGACGTCTACGGCGAGATAGACGGGTACACGGCAAGTGGCAGCACGTGCATATGCTGCGGTATAGAGGAAGCGTCCTCAATGCTTGTGTCTGACAGCAACAGCAGCAGGCGCAGGGCGATGGTGGTCATGACAGACGGAGAGGCGAATGACAGGTGCTATACGGCCAGCACGGACATGAACAGCGACGGGAGCGTCGATGCCAAGGACGATGCGATACAGTCGGCTTGCGATGCCTACCAGGACCACGGCATAACAGTCCATGCAGTCGGCTTCGGGGAAGAGAGCGACGTTGACGAGGACACGCTGCAGAGGGTAGCGCAGTGTGGCAACGGAAGCTACCATTTCAGCAATGCCACGGGATTGGCGCGGACCTTCCAGAAGATAGCCAAGGACTTCGTGAACGCCAGCTTCTTGGCACAGAAGATAAGCGTCATCGGGAACGGCACCATAAGGAGCATCCTGTACCCGGATTCAAGGCTCGTGTTCAGGTATAACTCGACCGTGTCAGCCCCATCATACGCCCATTCCACAATCTACATGGAGTCCAAGGACATCGGCTCGATGACAGGGGACAGCAGGATAACACACAACGCGACCGGAACAAAGGAAGGTTGGTTCTACGTGCCTGCCGGCACAGCGATGGTTGATGCGAAGGTAACGTCATACTCTTCAAAGTACTGGACTGACAGGCTTTTCGTGAGGAAGCCGGGCGGCAACTGGGAGGACGTGTTCTCCTTGTCTGATTATAGCAGCAACTACACGACGTTGGGTGACCCGTATACCCTGCACATCCCGGTTGGTCTCCTGTCCAGCGGGAACAACAGCATAAGGATAGGCTCAGGCCTGAATCCCGCTAACGCGACTGGGGCTTCGCCCGATAACAGGGTGATATACCTGGTAAGGTTCAGGAACGTCAGCATGGAAGGGTACAGCGCCATATTCCCGCGCATGGAAGGGTGCAGCGTGGAGGTGCACTATGATGTGGACGCTGACGGAGTTCCAGACGGTTCCATAAACGTGTCTGTCGGGGATAACCAGGGAGATGTCTTCGACCCAATGAATGACTCGATAGACAACGCATTCGCAAGGCTGCTCGACGGGCTGAATGTCGTGAACGACGCCAACCCCGGATCGTGGGGTTCCGGCACGGTCGCAGACCCGTATGACGGGATAGACCCCTCGAATCCAATCGACTTCATGATATCATCAGAGGTCAGGATAGAGCACGGGACTGTTAGCGAGGTGCCCACTATGTGGGGGCCGGCTAGCGTAGAGATAAGCGTTTGGGGATGAGAGTATGAGAGGAGTGGTGTATTCGCTGATGGCAGTGATGCTTGCTATACCCGCACTATTGTTCATGGCAATGTATGCGGAGCACAGCTGGGGGCAGGGCTTTTCAGTGGACGCCGTCATAGCGGACCAGATACACCAGATACAGGGAAGCATAGAAAGGGATTTCGAGCGTGCCGCGCTGATATCCGGAAGGAGGGCGCTCATGGCCATGAGCGAAAGGGTTATCACCACAGGCGAGCCCTTGTCAGACCCATCCTCGTTTTTCAGGGAGCTTGTAATGAACGGCACGCTGGAGGGAAACCAGAGCATAGTGATGGCAGGCAACACCATAACGGACTGGATTCAGGCAGTCACAGCTGTGGAGAGCCGGTTCCATGTGTCAGTGGAAGCGGACGGCGTCTCGGTATCAAACAAGGACGGCTTCAACCTGCTTATGCGGTCCAGGCTTGAGCTGCACGTGTCAGACCCTGACAACACGTCGAGGCACGACGTGAATGTGATCAAGAACATGACGCTTTCAGTGGAGAACCTGGAAGACCCGCTGTTCCCGCTGAAGACCAACGGCGCCGTCAAGAGGATAATACAGAGATACAGCAGCCAGTACCATGCCATGAGCAAGCAGGGCACATTCCACTCAGGTAACTGCTCGGGCACGATAACGACCGACAAGGACTCGGCGTCCAAGTCCGGGAAGATACTAGCTGTCGAGAGCAGCAGCGACGTCGTCCCCGGGTTCGCCGGAGTGCTGCTTGGCGAGAGTGTCAACCTCAGCCTTCCGCAATACAGTATCGGGTGCTTCGTGTCAGGTGTGCCCGTTGCCAGCTTCACTGAGAACGCCACGGCGTTCATTGACGAGCCCAGCGGAAAGGCGTGGGTGTTACCGCTCAAGGAAAGCATAGAGGACAAGGCATATTATGAGGGCAGCGGCCCCAACTTCCTTCAGAGGCTTCAGGGCATCACATCACCATCCCCGGACGGCATGGGAATAGAAACGTTTATCACGCCAGGGGAAGAAACTATAAACAGGCCCCAACAGGACAGGCTCGCTTACCTTTACCTTTCGAACCAGACACATGCCGCCTGCACAAGGGTCAGGTGGATGCAGGACTGGTTCAGGACGGGCAATTCAACGGCAATCAGGTACGGCATAGGAGGGCTTTCGTATGAGGTGTGCTGATGGATAAGAGGGGTCTCATCATAATAATTGTGATAGCACTGGTCACGGCATCATCTTTCATTGCCACACAGCAGCCTTCCCCCAGGATGTGCCAGGCAGATGACGGGGATTGCATGCGGTTGGTCGAAGAGGGCATAGAAAGGTGCATACCATCCAGCAGGCTCATAGACGGCGAAGGCATGACCATACAGGTGAACACGAGCATCATTGATGGAGAATGCGTCATAACCGAGAAGGTGATAAACGTGTCAGACGGGCCCAATATAACGGGTTATGAGAACGAGTGCAGGGTCGCCATAGGGGACGGCCCGTCAGGGTGCCCGGGGTCGATATACGATTATGTAGTCAGGGAGGGTGGTTCAGGGGGTTCCGGATCCCCGGGCAGCACCGAGCCAGGAGGTGCCGTTCATCTGGACTGCAGGATGGACGACGACGCATGCAAGGAAGCCCTTTACAACAACATATACGAATGCGTCCCCACAGTGGCTGACGACGTTGAGCTGAAATGGGACCCCGACGGCTTCTGGACGAGGCATATAACCATAAGCAGGCAGGGCGCATGCTCAATCAGTATAGAGATAACCAACGCCGTGAACATACCGCCGGGAGAGCCCGCCGACATAATAGGTATGAAGATGGATTGCGCCGTGCCTGAAGACAGCCTGCCCATAAGCGGGGATATCGGGGGTTTCTGCTCCGGGAGGCTGCTTGAATACCTGCAGACACTCTAGCCGGATTGTTTTTAAGCCAGGACAATCATTATAAAGCATGGCAGCTAAGGCCAGGAAACCCAGAAAACAGAAGAGTGCGGCCAAGAGGAAGGTCCGCAAGAAAGCCGCGCACCATGCCAAGAGGAACTTGCGGACAGAGCCCGCTTTCATAGAGACCGACGTTGACAAGCTGTACGAGATGATAAACAAAGAGGGAAGGATAAGCGTGGAGGACGCGGCAAAGAGGCTGAACGTGCCAGCAGGCAGCATAGAGGAATGGGGCAGGGTGCTCGAGGAGCACGGCCTGGCAAAGGTGCATTACCCTGCCATAGGGAAGCCCGTGCTGATGGCGAAAGCCATGAAGGCAGAGAAAGGGTCTTAACTACCGGATGCGAACATTTAATGGGGGATTGACATGAAGGACAAGAAGTCCCGGAAGGGCAAGATAATGGAATATTATTCTGTGACGGCCGACGATGTCCCTGCCAAGATAAAAGTCAGGATGTCGAGGGATTCGTTCGTTCCCATATACGAGGTTACTTTCCCGGAGCTCGAGACAGCGACTGTGGCTGTCATGGATGAGATAAGGGAAGAGCTAATAATGGACCTCGACATAAAGCCAGTTGAGGTGATCAACCCCGATGAGATGAAGAAGCTCAAGGAAAGGTTCATGGAGAAGACCGCAAAGCTCGTGGACCAGAAGATACCCCACCTCAGCAGCGAAAAGAAGAGAATCCTTGCAGGGATACTGATGCACAAGTCGCTCGGCCTGGGCAGCATAGAGATACTGCTCAAGGACAGCAACCTGGAGGAGATAGTTATAAACGGCTCCAAGGAGCCGGTATGGGTCTATCACAGAAAGCTCGGTTGGCTCAAGACCAATCTCGTCCTGAAATCAGAGACAGAGATATACAACTACTCGTCGCAGATAGGCAGGAGGGTAGGTACGCAGATAACCAACCTCAGCCCGCTCATGGACGCATACCTCACGACAGGCGACAGGGCCAATGCAACCATGTTCCCGATAAGCTCGCATGGAAACACGCTAACCATAAGGAAGTTCTCGAGGAAGCCGTGGACCATAACGGACTTCATAAAGTCCAAGACGCTCTCCCTGAACATAGCAGCGTTCCTGTGGCTGGCAATGCAGTACGAGATGAACATACTCATAAGCGGGGGCACGGCATCCGGCAAGACTGCCCTGCTCAACGTACTCACATGCTTCATACCACCGAACCAGAGGGTGATAACCATAGAGGATACCAGGGAGATGAGGCTACCCGAGTTCCTGCACTGGGTGCCCATGACCACAAGGCCGCCGAATCCGGAAGGTAAGGGTGAGATAACCATGCTGAACCTCATGGTCAACGCGTTGAGGATGAGGCCCGACAGGATGATAGTGGGTGAGATAAGGAGAAGCAGAGAGGCAGAGGTTCTCTTCGAAGCAATACATACTGGCCACTCTGTTTATGCAACAATACACTCCAACACCGCTGACGAGACTCTCAGGAGACTCACCAATCCGCCAATAAACATACCCAACTCGCTGCTCATGTCTCTCGATATAATAGTGGCCATGCACAGGGACAGGAGAAGGGACATCAGGAGGGTCCTCGAGGTCATGGAGCTTGTCGACGTGTCATCCGGGACTAACATGAGCCTGGAGCTGAACCAAGTATTCAGGTGGTCACCGTCCAAGGACAGCTTTATGAAGATGGAGATGTCCAGGAAGGTCATAGAGAACATAAAGATATACACGGGCATGAGCGACAAAGAGATAGAGGGCAGCCTGAAAGAGAAGAAGAGGATTCTCCAATGGATGGTCGACAACAGCATAGACGACATAGACCGTGTCGGCAAGATAATATCCGAGTACTACGTCGATCCGGACAGCGTCATGGAAAAGGTCAAGGGCACAAGGACGCCGGGGAAGAAGTAGTGAGCGATAGCATGAAAAGGATACCTTTTATACCGATGAAACCGGAGAGTGTGAAAAGGGTATCCAGAAGATTCATGGGCATAGGCGAGGACGTCGCCGGGTTCTTCCCTTCTCTCGACTTCGTGCTCGACCGGTCCGGACTCGGCTTCGAGCCGAGGGAATGGACAGGCGTGTGCGTGTTCAGCTCCATATTCTACGCAGCTATGGTCTCAGGGCTCCTGCTCTTCATATCAATGCTCGCCAAGATAAATCCGATAACGGGTTCGGCGCTTTCCATACTGTCGGGTTTCATGATGGGCGGGGCTACCTTCATGTACCTCATGTTCTACCCGAAGCTCATAGGAAGGAAGAAAACGAAGGAACTGGAGACCAACCTGTCATATGCCCTTCACCACCTGCTGATACATGTCAGGTCTGGCGTCCCGCTGTTCAACTCCATGATATCAATAGCCAAGGGCGGGTATGGCACCCTATCCAAGGAGTTCGAGAAAGCTGTCAAGGAGATAGACACGGGAAAGAGCGAGATAGAGGCACTCGAATCGCTCGCCAGGGACAACCCGTCTATGCACTTCCGCAGGATAATGTGGCAGATGGTCAATGCAATGAAGAGCGGGTCGGACATAGGCAGGACACTGAGCGAGATAGTGGACAGCATATCGGTGGAGCAGAGGATAGCGATAAAGAAGTATGGCTCCGAACTCAATCCGCTGGCCCTGTTCTACATGCTACTGGTCGTGATATTCCCAACTCTTGGGATAATATTCATACTCGTGCTATTCTCATTCATAGGGAGCATGATAAACATGGAAGTGCTTCTCATGGGCATACTCATGATGCTGCTGGTAGTGCAGGTCATGTTCATAGGAATGATAAAGACCAAGAGGCCGATGGGTGTCTGATATGGTTTACAGGATAATGCCGGCATCGTACAAGGAGAAGATAAGGGAGATGATACGCTATTCGGGCAGCAAGATGAAGCCGGAGCGCTTCATAAACTACTCGTTCGCGATGAGCCTTGCGACAGGGATACTGGTAGGAACAGTGTTCATGCAGTATTTCATCATCGCTGCGGTGGTTGCGTTCCTGTCCGTATGGACGCTTTTCCATGGGCTGCTTTCCCTTGCAATAGAGAAGAGGGCGGGCTTCGTTGAGAGCGTCCTCCCGGATACACTGCAGCTCATGGCAGCCAACAGCAGGGCAGGCTACATACCAAGCAGGGCCCTTCTGCTTAGCGCAAGGAAAGAGTTCGGCCCCCTGTCAGAGGCCATAAAGAACACAGGCAAGGAGATAATGACAGGCAAGTCGCTCGAAGAGGGCCTTAGCATGATGACCAGGAACATAAAGTCGAATGTGCTGGAGAGAACCATCAAGCTGATATCAGAAGGCATAAAGAATGGCGGCAAGTTCGCGTCCCTGCTCGAGGAAAACGCGCATGAGATAAGGGTACAGCAGGCGCTTCACAAGGAGGTCAAGGCGAACGTCATGATGTACACGATATTCATAGCATTCGCCGGCTGCGTAGGGGCTCCTGTGCTCTATGCCATATCGTCGCTGCTCATAAAGACCATATCGAGCCTCAGCTCGGCAGTCAACACGCAGAACCTTGCGGCTTTAGGGAACGTCCCCGTGATGAGCCTCGGCTCTGTCACGGTATCCCAGGATTTCCTGTTCGAGTTCTCCATATTCGCCATAGTCATGACAGCATCGTTCGGGGGCATACTGGTCGGCTTGATAGGTACAGGGAAAGCAAAGGCGGGATTCAAGTATGTCCCGGTCTTCATAGTGCTGTCATTCGTCATATTCTTCCTAACCAAAGCACTAGCAGGCGGGCTTTTCACAAGCATAGCGGGCTAGGGCAATGCTTATAAGGCCCCCCGGACAAATATAATATTGATAACAATGAAACGAAAGGCACAGGCAGCAATGGAATATCTTATGACGTATGGGTGGGCTATACTTATCGTTATAATAGTTGTAGCCGCTCTGTACGCAATGGGTGTATTCACAGCCACTTCACCGGTTGCCTGTTCGCCCTGTTTCGGGACGGATTTCGCCTTCGTGGACTACGCCAGCGGGACTCTTGTCCTTACGAATGGTGCTTCTGCGAAGACCATAACGTCCGTTAGCGGGGGGAGCATAGACGCGACCAGTGAGTGTCAGCTCAACGCAGAATGTGAAGCCGGAGACCAGGTCAAGCTGAGTGGCATAAGCACAAGCGGCGACGTTGACCTGAGCATAACATACACGGCAACTGCATCGGGGTTGGAGCACACCGCAACAGGCACCATCCATAACTAAGTCATAAGCCCTTTCCCTTTTTGGCTTCATTAATTGAAGCTTTTTTGAGAAAACCAGTGATAGCTATGTCAAACCCGCTGCACTGACACGTTGTTCTGGCCGGCTGTTATCCTCACGTCATAGGAACCCTGGACTATCGGCAGGCTGCCTGTAAGGTTCGCCTTGGTGGTGGCATACACGTCAGTCGAGCCTGACGACGTGGCTATCCGGAAGCTTATCTCCCTGTCTGTCAGGGTGATGCTCTCGACATTGGCAGGCACGTATATCGCGGTCTTGATGCTGGCAGGCTCTCCTTGCGAGCGCACCATATCAGCTATGCTTGCTATCTTCTGCGCGGCATTGTATGCGTATGCCATGGACAGCTGGTAGTTCGTGTCGCTGTTGACTGCAGTGACGTACGCCCACGTGGGCAGGAGCACTGCCAAGACTATGCCTGCTATGAGGAAATACTCCATTGCGACCTGCGCTTTGCATGCCATTGTATTAGATTTGTCGCGGTTCTATAAAATATGGGATGGGGCCGCCGCGAATCGAACGCGAGTCTGCCGGTCTCTCTTTCATCTGCCGAGGCATCAGACCTCCAGAGCAAAGCACTGGAGCCGGCCGGACTACCACTATCCTACAGCCCCTCTGGAAATTCTTGTCAGCAAATGATATAAATATGCTTTTTGTTCATATTACTACATACTACAAGCCCCGGTGGCTCAGTCACCTGAGCCTTTTTTACAGGAGGCCAAGGCCTTCCTCAAAAAGGCTAAGGTTCATCCAAAAAACAAGAGACTCAGGCTGAATGGTAGAGCGTTGCCTTGGTAAGCATGCCGCATTGACCAAAGTCATCAGGCGGCTAGCCTTTGAAGGCAGAGGTCGCGAGTTCGATGATGACTTGACGGGTTGCATTGTTTGAACAAATCCGTATGTCTTCGGGAATCTCGCCCGGGGCTTTAAATGCCAACGGAAATGAGCGCATGCGTACTCGTTGAGAAGGATGGGAAAATCCTTCTTGTCAAGAGGAAGAACAAGACCTTCTTCGGATACTGGTGTCTACCGGGAGGCCACGCAGAACCAGGGGAAACGCCGAAAAAGGCTGCACAAAGGGAAGCGAACGAAGAGGTGGGGCAGGTAGAGGTAGAGGGTGAGCCTGTCATGGTATTCAAACACGACTGGCCGGCAGACAGCCACATACCAGAACCACACATACACCACGCACACTGCTTCAGGGCAAGCGTCAGGGGCGAGATAAGGGCCGGCAGCGACGCAGCTGAACTGGGATGGTTCTCACCCAGGGAAGCAATGGAAATGAAGATAACCGGTTACACGTGGATTGTTCTGGACCACATGTTCTGATTATTTGCGCTATCACTCCAATTACCGTGTCATATCCCTTTTAATTGACAGTACATGGGGGGTGTGACAAAAGTCGTCACACCCGGGCTGTTGGGGAATGGGGTCAGGACACCCCGGCAACTCCCTCCGTTATCTGGTCATGGAGGCCCTCCATGAAGTCATCGCCACCGTTCCTGTAGTCGCTGATGCCCAGGTAGATGTTGTGGGTCATGGGGTTTCTGCCTGCATCACGTCCGGGCTCGTCGGGATTCTCGACGCCGAGGAAGGCCACGCAGAACTCCCTGAGTGCCTTGATGCCCTTCTCGGGTGTGTCGGCACCCGCGATGCACTCGACAACCTTGCGGCTCGC
>QMZP01000017.1 GCA_003663225.1 Candidatus Aenigmatarchaeota archaeon
CACTGGAGACATTGCCATCTCGAAGAACTGCCAGGCGATGAGTCCAAGAAAAAATATGACAAATATTACAAACGTACTGTCCGCCATATAGAAAAATACGCAATGGCATTATTTGCGGAACATGAAGGCCAGGTATCAGCGGACCAGATAGCCGGGGCTGTAAGAAACGATACCAACATACATATGAGCCTGGCAACTGTTTGCAGGGCAATGTCTCAAGCTATGGCAAAATACGGTGATTTTACCGAAGTCAGTCCGGGGGTATACAGGCAGTTAAAGTAAAAGATGTAAGCGGTCTTTAGTGAAATTTAAGGCACTGGAGGATTTTAATCATTCTCCCTTTCCCTGAATCTTTCGAAAAACCCTTTCCTGACATCTGCCTTGCCCTCGTGACCAAGTGTTCGTGCATATTCTTCCATAAGCTTCCTTTGCTTCCTCGTAAGCTTGACTGGAATGTCGACAACCACCTTTACCAACATGTCGCCCTTTCTCCAATCATTTAGGACAGGCATACCCAAGCCATTTAACCTGAATACGGTATGACTCTGCGTTCCAGGAGGTATCTTTATCTTTACATTCTTTTTTGTAATGCTCGGTATATCAATCTCTCCCCCAAGAACAGCCACTGGCAGACTTACTGTGGCCTTACAGAAAAGGTCATTTTCATGCCTTTCGAAAACAGGGTGCTCCTTTATCCCAACCACTATGTAAAGGTCCCCCGGCGGGCCTCCTTTTGAACCCGCGTCGCCCTGCCCTGACAGTCTCAGGAACTGACCGTTATTCACCCCCGCAGGTATCTTTATTCTCACTGTTCTTCTCTTTCTCTCCTTTCCTGTGCCTTTGCACTTTTTGCATGGGTTGTCTACGACAACACCGCTACCCCTGCAATTGTCGCATGCTCTTATATTCACCGATTGTATGAAACCGGATTTTCTAACAATCCTCAGCTCCCCCGTGCCCTTGCACCTGGGACATTGCCTGGGCTTCGTGCCTGGCATTGCACCTGTTCCGTTGCATTCGCTGCATTCCTCAAGCCTAGGAACTTCAATCTCAGTCTCTATGCCGTTATATGCTTCTTCAAGGCTAATCTCTATCTCATATTTCAGGTCAGCGCCCTGCTCCGGACCGCATGACTGTCTCTCCTTACTGCCGAAACCTGAAAAAACATCAAAAATATCGCCAAAACCGAAATTTCTGAACAGGTCGTCAAAGCTGGGGAATCCCTGGCTGCCCGGCTTGAATCCTGTACCTTCAAGGCCTGCCTCTCCGTACTGGTCATACGCCTGCCTTTTCTCCGGGTCTTTTAGTACCTCGAACGCTTCGTTTATCTCCTTGAATTTCTCTTCTGCTTCTTTGCTTCCAGGGTTCACGTCAGGATGCCATTTCCTGGCAAGATGCCTGAATGCGCGCTTGATTTCCTCCTCAGAGGCATTCCTGGCCACTCCAAGAATCTTGTAGTAATCCTTTCCTCCCATAACCTTTTTCACCCAATAAGCTGTGGTTCTAATCCTATCTTGAAATTAACAATTAAGAAAATAAAGATTAGGCTTGTTGGAATAAGATGTAAGTATCACTTCTTCTCATCATCGACCTTGTACTCGGCATCGACCACGTTGTCATCATTCTTTTTGCCTTTGGCATCGGAGCTTTCTCGCTCACGTCCCTTAGCATCTCCATCATTTGAAGCATCATTTCCTTGCTTCTTCATGGCGTCCTGGTATATGGATGCTCCCGCCTCGCCTACCACCTTCTGAAGTGCTTCAGTTTTTTCCTTTATCTTCTCAATGTCCTTCCCGGACAGCGCATCCTTTAGTTCCTTCATGGCCTTTTCGATGGATTCCTTCTGCTCTTTCGAAAGCTTGTCGCCGAGCTCTGAAAGGGTCTTTTCCGTGGAATAGACAAGCGAATCAGCGCTGTTCCTTGCCTCGGCTTCTTCCTTGCGCTTCTTGTCTTCTGCCTCGTGCTCCTCTGCATCTTGCACCATCTTCTCTATCTCCTCGTCCGAGAGCTTGGTTGAGGCTGTTATGGTTATCTTTTGCTCCTTTCCTGTTCCCAGGTCCTTGGCTGAAACGTTCAGGATGCCGGACGCGTCTATATCGAACGTGACCTCGATCTGTGGCACACCTCTCGGAGCAGGTGGTATACCCTCAAGATTGAACTGGCCCAGGCTGGTGTTGTCCTTGGCCATTGGCCTCTCTCCCTGCAACACGTGTACAGTAACAGCAGGCTGGTAGTCGGACGCGGTAGAAAAGGTTTTCTTCTTCTTGACCGGGATGGTGGTATTCCTTTCTATGAGTGGTGTCATGACACCGCCAAGGGTCTCAATTCCCAGCGTCAGCGGGGTCACATCCAGCAGCACTATGTCCTTGACGTCGCCTGAAAGCACACCACCCTGTATGGCAGCCCCCATGGCAACACACTCCATCGGGTCAATACCACCTTCCACCTTCTTGCCCGTGAAGTCCTCTACGAACTTGCGCACAGCAGGCATTCTGGTAGGGCCGCCCACCATTATTATCTTGTCTATCTTCTGTTTGTCCAGTTTGGCATCTTTTATGGCCTGTTCCATGGGATGTTTACATTTCTCAATTATGGGCATGACAAGCTTCTCCAGTTGCGATCTTGTTATCTTTATATTAAGGTGCTTTGGTCCATTACTGTCTGAATGGATATAAGGCAGGTTTATTTCGGTTTCAAGGACAGTGGAAAGCTCTATCTTGGCCTTTTCCGAGGCTTCCCTTATCCTTTGTATTGCTGAATCATCATCCAGCTCAATGCCTTCATTCTTTTCAAATTCTTGAATAACATGATTCATGAGAGCGTCATCCATGTCCCTGCCACCAAGCTGTGTGTCACCGGATGTGGAGAGGACTGTAAAAGTGCCATCTCCGTATTCCATGATTGTAACATCAAGCGTGCCGCCGCCAAAATCAAAGACCATTATCTTGTGTTCCTCGCCCTTCTTGTCAATGCCGTACGCCATCGCAGCCGCGGTCGGTTCGTTCACCAGCCTTACAACATCCATCCCCGCTATCTTGCCCGCATCCTTTGTGGCAGTTCTTTGATTATCGTTGAAATAAGCCGGGACAGTGATAACAGCCTTGTTCACCGGTTCACCTAAAAAGTCCTCCGCATCCCTTTTAATTTTCTGGAGGATGAACGCTGATACCTGCTGGGGCGTGTATTCCTTGCCGTTTATTTTGTACTTGAATTTAGTCCCCATCTTCCTCTTGGCACCGGATATAGTGTTCTCCGGATTGGTCACTGCCTGGCGCCTGGCGGGCTCCCCTACCAGCATCTGGCCGTCCCTAGTGAACGCCACCACAGACGGGAACATCTTGCCAGCAACAGTCGCCCCCTCAGCAGAAGGGATTATGGTGGGCTTTCCGCCCATCATGACCGCTGCTTGCGAGTTGGACGTGCCCAAGTCAATGCCTATGATTTTTTCTTTCCTGTTTTTCTCAGCCATATGAATCACATTTCATACATCTTTTTATTTTTTATCCCTTTTCTTGGCAACTTTCACCTTTGAGTGTCTTATGACATCTGAATGGAATGTATAGCCTTTCTGCACCTCTTCCAGCACTGTGCCCTCTGGCTGGTCAGATGGCACGCTCGTTACCGCCTCGTGAAAGTACGGATCAAACTGCTTCCCCTTTGCTTGTATTACACTGAGCCCGCTTTTCATGAGTATGTCTATTACTTTCTTGTATATCAATTCATACCCTTTCCTTGCTTCGTCGTTCCCCGCCTTTTGTGCAGCAGCTTCCAGGTCGTCAATCACGGGTAACAGTTCCTTGACGAGCCTCTCGTTTGCCTTCTGTTCAAAGTCCTTATTCCGCCGTTCTATGCTCTTCTTGTAATTCTCAAAGTCGGCCTGAAGGTATTTAATCTGGTTGAGCCTCTCGTCAGCGAGCCTTGCCTTCTCCTCAAGTTGCTTCAGGCTCTCATGTTTTGCACCACGCTTTCTATCCACATTACTTTTCCCGGATTCTTTAGAGCCACTGCTTTTGTCTTTATTCTTCATTCAAATCACTCTTAAACATGAATTGGGCGGGAACCCCCCCCCACGAAACAGCCTACTTAACTTCTATCTTTTTGGTTTCCTTTTTCTTTATCTGTTTCTTGGGTATTTTCAGCTCAAGGACGCCATTTTTGCAGGTCGCCTGGATATTATCCCTGTCAGCCTCTTCCGGCAGGTCGAAATAACGGTAGAATCCAGCATAGCTTCTCTCCAGCCTGAACCTGCCTTTTTTCTTGTCCTCCTCCTTGTACTCGTCCTTCTTTTCGGCCCTTATTTCAATACCGTCCTGGGTTGTGGTTATGTTTATGTCCTTCTTATCAATCCCAGGCATCTCTATCCTTGCCAATATCTCGTTGCCCTTATCTATCACGTCAGCAAGCGGTTGTCTGAAATCCTTCTCTATAAGCGGGCTTTGTGGACCAGGCAGCAGGCGGCTTGTGGTCGGTTGCTGGCCGAAGAACCTGCCGAACAGGTCGTCCATCTGGCTCTGTATTTCCCTCATCTCGTCCCAAATGCTCCATTTCCTTGCCATGCCAATCACCTCCCGGATACAGTCTATACTACCACGGTGGTGGTCCTCTCATCCTTTTCATCATCAAAATCGGTAATCAGCACTTCGGTTGTTAACACCATTGCCGATATTGACGCAGCATTCTGAAGCACGTTTCTCACCACCTTTGTAGGATCGATAACCCCTGCATTGAAGAGATCTTCGTAACAGTCTTTCTTTGCGTTGTATCCTATCATTTCGTTGTCCTGTGACTTCAGGTATGACAAAACCTCAGCGCCCTCCTTGCCTGCGTTTATGGCGATCTGTCTTATCGGCTCTTCGAGCGCTCTTTTTACAATTTTTACTCCTACACCAATATCATTTTCAAGCTCCAGTTCATCGAGAGCGGACGCTGCCTTTAATAAAGTCACTCCGCCACCTGGGATAACGCCCTCTTCCACTGCAGCCTTGGTCGCATTTAGTGCATCGTCAATCCTCATCTTCTTTTCCTTCATCTCGGTCTCAGTTGCAGCGCCCACCTTGATAACCGCGACCCCTCCGCCTAGCTTGGCAAGCCTCTTTCTGAGGTCCTTTTTCTTATAGTCACTATCCGCATTCTTTATCTGCGATTCGATTAGTTGTTTCCTCGCTTCAATATCGGTTTTTTTGCCCTTTCCTTCTACAATGGTTGTTGTCTCATTGTCTACCTTTACCTTTCTTGCCTTTCCGAGCCACTCACTCGAGAAGCTCTCAAGCTTCATGCCCTTATCCTCGGATATGACCTTTCCTCCTGTCAGGATAGCTATATCCTCCAGCATTTCCTTTCTCTCTTCACCGAAACCGGGCGCTTTGACCGCACATACCTTCAATGCCCCCCTTATAACATTCAATATCAAAGTGGCCCGTGCTTCTCCGTCAATGTCCTCAGCAATAATGAAGAGAGGTTTTTCTTCCTGTACGACCTTCTCGAGTATTGGCACAAGCTCTTTCATCGAAGATAGCTTCTTGTCAGTCAATAATATATATGGTTCATCCATTTCACAGACCATCTTTTTGATGTCTGTTGCCATATACGGGGAAATGAAACCCCTATCGAATTGCATGCCTTCAACGACTTCCAGTTCTGTTTCTATGCTCTTCCCATCCTCTACTGTTATAACGCCATCGTTACCCACCCGTTCCATGGCATCGGCTATGAGGTTTCCTATCACTTCGTCGTTGTTTGCCGAGATAGTTGCAACCTGCTGTATTCTCTCTTTGTCTTTCACGTCCACGCTCTTGCTTTTGATATGATCAATGACTTTGTTGGTGGCCTTTTCGATGCCTTTTTTTACCTCAACAGGATTCGCACCCGAAGTAATGTTCTTCAGACCCTCTGTGATTATGGCTTGACCCAACAGCACTGCTGTGGTTGTGCCGTCTCCTGCGGTATCCTGGGTTTTTGTCGCCACTTCTTTTATTAGCTTGGCCCCCATGTTCTCGAATTTATCTTTGAGTGAAATCTCCTTGGCTATAGTCACGCCATCATTCGTAACCAATGGTTGTGTCGTCTTATCAAGGACCACATTCCTCCCCCTCGGGCCAAGCGTGACCTTTACGGTATTAGCCACTTTGTCAACGCCTCTTAAAAGAGCCTGCCTCGCGTTCTCATCAAACATTATCTGTTTTGTATCTGACATATCACACCACCCTATCCGATTTTAGCCAGCACATCCTTGAAATCCAACATGATGTGCTTTTCACCATCAATTTCAATCTCTTCGGAACTGTATCCCCCATAGATAATCCTGTCACCGGGTTTTAATGGAAGTGCTTTCCCGTCCTTGAAACGACCAACAGCAACGACCTTACCTTCTTTCCTGTTGTCTGCTGCTGATTCGGGTATGTAAATTCCGCCAGATGTCTTTTCTTCCTTCTCATGATGTTTTATCAGCACCCTCTCTCCAATTGGTTCAATTTTCATCCAATCCTCCTCCATTGATTTTGCAGGTCCGCTGTCTCAGGTGATTGACCAAACACCTGAAAGCAATCCTCCTGCTCTATATCCCTGAGAGATATGTAACAGGCCGCAAAGACCGATCTTACCTTAAGTCTAAGCTGGACAACCTCCAGAGGGGTTTGGCCTCCTTTCCCGCAGCACCCGCAGGCATTTGCGAATGTACGAACACCCCACAGGCCTTTCCGCCCGTACCAGACTGTCCAAGCGGAAACTCCTTTAATGGCATGTAACTCACCAAGGGTTTGTTATCTCAGCTGATATTCATACACACTTCGCCGCAAACGGGCACACTTAAGGTATTCATTTTTTACTTCAAGTAGTATATTATCACTTAAAATATTTAAACTTAACGGTCCAATAAGTAATTGAGGGCTATTATGCAACAGATTACCATACGTTCCATGAAGCAGCCCACCAAAGAAACCCTGGAAAAGGATATTGAATGGTTCTGCGAATCACTCGGTTTGCTTGGCGAAAGGGATAAGCAGAAGACAGGCCTCAAGGTGTTCAAGGCAGTCCTGAATGAGGTCAACAGAGATAACGAGATATCAGCTGAAGATATCGCGAATAAAATCAAAATGAGCAGGACTGCGGTTATGTATCACCTGAACATGATGTTAGAGGCAGGCATGCTCAGGCGGGATGGTTGCATGTTTGAGTTGCGGACCATCAACCTTCAGAAACTGGTAGATGAGATAGAGAGGGACATAGAAAGGACTTTTCATCTCATCCGGGAGATAGCCGAGGATATAGACAAGTCGATGAAGCTGCCTGTTAGAAATACTAAAAATTATCAAGCAAAACCAATAAACTGTTGAACCCGCAAAATCAATATCCAAGACACACCAAGACTTTAATTGTAAGCCTACGAGGCTCAACCCGCAGATGAAGTCATCCCCAGCAGACAAGCGAAAGCATGTAGCAATGAATCATAGGTTTAACACAGTAAGACGTAAGGCTGGTATAAGAAAATGCTGATAATGATTATGTTACGATCCACTAGATTCGTCAACTACCAAGACTTATGCATATGAGATTCAGAAGGACATTATTTTCATAGACATGGCAAACAATTGCTACAAGAGACTGTCAAGAACAAAGGGGGAAGAGAGAAAGTAAAGAAGATGTTCAAAGAAAAGCAGAACATTTAAAAGCCAGTTAACACAAGTGGGAATTATGGGGTACAAGACGGGACTAATACTATCATTACTTTTAATTTCAGTTATGATTTCAGGCTGTATCCAGGATATACAACCAGGCACGCCGGGAATGTACATAGACAGGGAATTCTTCGTATCCAGGTCCAACCACACCAACACAAGCCTGGACACCGTGATAATAGAGTTCAACTTCACTCCGGAGCTGGACGCAAGCAACGTCAATGTCAGCATGGATGAGAATGATTTCGCTGAGGTAATATCAGAAAAGAAGATATACACGTTTGACCGGCTGGACAAGGGTGAAAAGTTCAGCGTGGAGTTCACGGTGAAATACATCAAGAAGAAGAACCCGCTGGTCTTCAGGACAAAAGGCTGGATCATAGAGCTGGACAAGCTGATAGAGCAGGAAAACGAGATATATACGTATCCTTGGGGCAACCCATATGACAAGATAAGGAACTGCATAAAGAATGCCAAGACTGAAGCAGAATTCGAGGAATGTATGAGGGTCGGTGGAAAAACCATATCCACTGACTATCCGCCATATAATACTTCATGAAAAGGGGGTCTGTGTTGCTGATAGCAACAGGCATCGTGCTATCTTTAGCGCTGCTCCATGCTTCCACGCCGCGTCATATAAACATCTATCAGAAAAGAGGGTTCTTCGAGATTTATTCTGAATATTCAGAGCCTGTGAATGATTCATTCAACATGACCGTAACGGTCAAGCCAGAAGTGGATATGAATAATATTATGGTAACACTTACAGACCCTGACGTCAAAGCTATAGGGAACAGGGAAATCCTGTTAGGGGACATGGAAAGAGGTCAAACCAACTCTGCCAGATTCGAAATGAAAAGGGCAAAGCCCACCATAGCAATAGACTTCACGATAAACGGAACAAGAAGCGATGCAGGGACAAAGGTCTCTGAGAGCAGGAAGTTCTATATTGGGGAAGTAGAGATAAAGGATGCCGATGAATTCACCAAAGTGGGTGGCAATACAATCGATATGACAGAATCAAAAAGGGATGTCATGGTTTCTGGTTCGTCTAACGCACTATTCATAGACGGGCAAGCAGTCTATATTGACAAAGACAATGTCACTGAACTGCCTGCAAAGAATGTCAGGGTCGAGCTCATAGCAGACCATATAATAGATTACCATCTGGCATGGTCTGAGACAGATGACAACGGGTTCTTCGCCTTCAATTCTACTGATGACGGCACCCCTTTAATAGGCCCGCTCACGGCATACGTAAGGGTCTTCAGTGAATCTGATGTGTGTAGTGTTGGTATGAAAGAACTACTATTATGGAAAAGGTATTATTATGACAGCAGGACCATGATGGTATTGGATTACAGGCATTATTTCATCAATATAACTACGGAAAAACGGGCCGCGTGGAGAATACACGAGAACATAGAAGACGAATACAGGCTTCTGAAAGAGAAGACAGGTTGGTCAAGGCCGCAGATAAGGGTCAACTATCCATCGGGGTTCTGCACACTGCCGGATAACACGGCATGGCCGTGCTGGACCACCAACGACGAGATACATGTGCCTGATGAGCAGGCGTGGGACAGGACAACAATCCTGCACGAATATGCGCACGCTGTGATGTACAGCGCGTATGGTAACACTTTGCCCCATTTCTCGTGCCCGAGCCCACATTACATAAACAGCGAGTCTGACGGCGGCTGCGCACTACTCGAAGGCTGGGCGGAGTTCATGCAGAGCTCAGTGGACAATGATGCAGAAGGCACCACCGGACTTGGATGTGATTGGGGGCAGCAAAACATAGAGGATAATGACTGGCATATAGGGATTGATTGCGAACACAACAACACGGGCGACATAGTCGAGGGGGCAGTAGCCAGCATATTCTGGGATATCTTCGATTCGAACCGCAGCCGTGACACGAATGCTCCGGGTACGGATGATGACAGGCTTTCCATGGGCCTGGACGAGATATTCACAGTCCTCTCCAACGACGAGCCCGACAACGTGCTCGATTTTTGGGACAGATGGTTCGACACAGGCGACAATACAAGCACGGAGTACGACAACTGGGGGCCAATTGCAGAGATATTTGAAATGCACGGCATAGACAAATGCCCTGATAGGGATGGTGACGGATACGACAATTCAACCTGTGGCGGACACGATTGCAACGATTCTGATCCTGGCGTGAGCCCTGCAGCGAATGAGACATGCGGAGACGGCATTGACAACAACAGCGACGGCTAGGAGGATGAGTAGTGCCCTGTATACA
>QMZP01000018.1 GCA_003663225.1 Candidatus Aenigmatarchaeota archaeon
GCCCAGCTCACCCATCGGCGGACACAGGCCTTGTAGTAGTCCGCTTCTAGCGCTTTGCCCAATTCGTAGATTGCTTCTGCAGGATTCTCGGGATTCATCGCGCACGCTGCTGCGGCAATTGCCACACCAATCTCTGTATCTCTGTCTCCATCCAAGCTTTCCGGGCGAAATTCGCCGAGGAAGCTTCCCAGCATTGCGCTACCCCCTTCCGTCTTCGGCGCTCCTGTCCCACCTTGGCGATGGGGCGGGATCGCCGGGCCGCCCGAAGGCAGCCTAGGGTGATTAGTGATCTACGCGGCGATGTTGGTCTAGCTGGCGCACTGCCTCCTTTAGCGAGTAGGCACGACCTGCGAAGTTGCATTCTGCGCAGTACCAATTGCAGCTATCTGGATACCATACGCCAACACGCCCTTGTTCATCATATATCCGCCAGCGCCTAATACCGTCGTACCACAGCTCAATATAGTAGCCTTGCAGCTTTTCCTTCGCCATTTCGTCCCCCCTCCTGTCTCGCGCCTTCCACTCTTATTATACCGCATTGCGCCGGGCGCTAAACCTCTGTAAACGGTCTGTTACACGTAACGCCCGGCACTGTGGCACGCGCCGCGCTTTGGCAACCTTCTGGCAGTTGCTAATCTCTCGTTGTTGGCCCCCTTTTCGCTATCGCTTTGCCATAGCAGTACGACACGTCTCCGTCTCGCATCCGTCTCGCGTCTTCCGTCCGTAAGTATACCAGTCCGGCCCGAATCCTAAACCTACTGGCCCGGTAATTTTCTGAGAAACTTTTGTGGCCGCTGATCAAGGATTAGGCACAATTCTGCCACAAGTCTTGGTGCCCTCTGAACCGGCCCGAACCGGCCCGAAACCTGCAATCCTTGTTCGATAGCCGGTCGAACATCATGTAACAAGCCGTTTAACCGGCCCGATACCGGCCCGATAGACGTTTAGCGGCGGCCCAACGGCGGTATACTATAGTTGAGACGCTTGACCAGGTTAGCATGTTGTGCTACTATACCGATGACGCGAGATGGGAGACGGAGGTGAGACGAATGGCAATAAACGTCCGCCCTTATGCCTACCGACTTGCCCGCCAGCTTGCGGAGACGTACGACGATTACACCTATCGCCCGCACAAAGCCTTGCGGCGGGCACTGGCACGCATCACTGGCCGCCCCCGCCCCCGTCACAAGGCCACAACCCGCAAAGCCTTCTGCAAGACCTTCCGCTACCGCAACTGGCACTGCAAAGCCTTCTACGACCACGAGCACCATGTCTGGACCGTATTTGCCCACCGAACTAACGCCCCGACACTCCACACTTGCGCCACTGGCAAGACACTAGCTGAAGCCCTCCACAACCTGCAACTGGCACCCTATTCCCATGCCCCCAAGCCCAAACCCACCAACTGCCTCCACCTCCCATCCGTCTACCACCGACGCCTGGACATTGCCATCGATCCCCACAACAAGCTCCTCCTCTACTGGTCACCCGAACGAGGTTGGTTCCTGCCTTCCTTCCACAACCTGCCCGACGACGTCCGAAAGATAATCGCTAACGCCCAACCCATCACCCTAAGGGACTGGCTGAGACTCGCCCACACTCATAACTGGCAACACCAACTCTATCCGTAACAGCTCTGCCCCCTTACCACCGGCACCCGCCAGGTTCCACTCCTGGTGGGTGCTGGTTTTTTGTTGGCAACCCGAAAGGCAGGTCGAGGGACCCGGGTCGAGAGAGTAAAAGGAGGGTAGAGAAAGGAAAAGAACCCCCTCCCAACACCCACAAAGTTTGACATATGTCGTGCTATCCAACACCCGCGAAACCTGATATATGCTGCCCCTCCCAACACCCGTGAGGCTTGACATATGTCGTCTCCCCCCCCAACGCTCACAGAGCTTGGGCGCATGTCGCCTTTAGCACTCACGGAGTCTGATATATGTTGTGCTTATGTTTGTTGGCTGTAGGGGATGGTGGGGAGTTTTGGTTCAACCGGGCTTCGCCGGGGGAGAGGGGAAGAGGTTGGGCCCTAGCTACCTATAGGATAAAACGTAGTTTTATCCTATAGGTAGCTAGGGTGGCCTCACGTGTTACTTTGTTGATAATTGCCGTCGGCGAATGGTATAAAGCGGGGCGTTTGTGGTAGGATGCGATAGGATGTGGTAGGTTGTGTGGGTGGGAAGGGGCCGGAGTTGATATTTCCCTATGGGGAGGAGGTTATAGGTTTGAAAGGGCCTGGGCCGGGGCATACTGGAATAAAAAAGGAGGAGATAGGACATGACTGGTGAGAAACCCTTGTGGCATATGGAGCTCATCGTTACGACGAAGGAGGAAGTTATGCTGGATGGACGGGCCTGCCCGGCGGCGGGCATCCTTGCCACGTGGCCCGAACAAGGCAAGGACCGCGTGCTCTATATCCCCGTGAAGGTGCTGGAGGATATGTTCGGGGCCTGCCCCGATGTGCTGGACGTGATCATCCCCAGCAAGCCTCATCTGGATGGCGCATACACCTTCGTTACGGTGCGGGCGGATGAAGGGGGAGAACTAGCGGTTTATGCTCAAGGCCCGATAGCTCGGTCATAGCAAGGGATGTTTTGAGGCTGACTGGGGCCCTATGAAGAGCTTCCGTTTGTCACAGTCTTCCTCCACGACCGCCAAGCTTTCTGTTTGGGACCGAAAGCCTTCACCGTATGCCACTGTTTGGTGCGGCCTGCACGCCAGGCCAGAAAGATGGGCGTGCCGGTTGCGTTAACTGCTTTCTGGATGGCCTTCTCCCAAGTCTGATAGCGATGGTCGTCTTCCCATCCTGCAGCAACCTGTAGTGAAATATCTTCGCCTCTTCGTGGTCTTCAGCCCAGTCGTGATATGTTACCACAAGAGGTTCAGGCTGGCCGGGGTCAATGGCATCTGTCTGATACTTAAACTCCATGCCGGGATTCCAAGCTCCCCTTCCCATGCTTATCCTCCTTTCGCATGATGGGCTATCACGGTCAGTATACCATGCAGGGCAGGCCAGCTAAACATGGTGCCCTCGGTGGGATTCGAACCCACATCTCCGGCTTGAGGGGCCGGTATCCTTGCCATTAGACGACGAGGGCACCAAAGGACTGGTGGCCCCGACGGGATTCGAACCCGTGTTACCGCCTTGAAAGAGCGGCGTCCTAGCCACTAGACGACGGGGCCACCCACCAGTTCATTCAAGGGCGGGCCCTTCTGGCCCTTCCCAGTTTTCAATCACATCAACCAACTTATCCCAAACGAGGATGATCTTGAAGATGTTATCATTGAAGCCGCCGATGTCAAGGATGCGTGGGTTCTGCGGCAAGTCACTGGTGCCGTATGGGGCCAGGCAGACATTGACCACCCGAAGTTCCGGATTAAGGCCCAGAAGCTTTTTGATAGCCTCCCCTGCATAGCCCCAGCCACCCGGCAACCAGGACTGCTCATCCGTGAGTATCACCACATAGTCAAGCTGGTTAGCATAGGCTGCTACCTTCTCAATGGCTTCGGCCAAGTTGGTGCCACCGCCATCAACGTAAATCTGCTTGAAGATGTCATATGTCCGGCTGGAGCGGCTTACTTTGCATTGCTGAGCCCCAGTGCCATAGCTGATTATCACACCACTCTGAGCCTTCTTGAACGCTGCAGCAGCAAACAGTCGGGCCACATCAACTCGGCTGCCCATTGACCTCGCACTCAGGAAGCCCAACATGCTGCCGCTCGTATCCACAAGCACACCTACGCGGCCTAGTGAAGGCACATTGTCTGTTGCTATTTCTATGGCATCAATCAGGGCGTCTTCGGCTTCCTGCTTGGCAGCCAAACTGATGTTCTCGCCTTCCAACTGCTGCACGCTTGCCAAGGCGGTCAGGAAACGGAATGGCATAATCTTGGGATGCCGGGCTGCTGCCAGAACTTTTTCTCTGTCAATTGGCACATTATGCTTAAGTAAATTGCACAGGTTGCGAATATAAGCCATAGGCGGCATGATTTCAGCAGCCCTCATCCAGGTCTCGTGGTTGCTGCCATAAGCACTGATAAGAGACTCCCAAGTGGTGGCCTTGCCTTCCACGTGAGCCTTAATCTCCTCAGGTGTATCTTCACCAATCTCGCCGGTTACAACCCACTTGAATGCGGCGGCCTGGGCTGCATCCTTGGGCTTCGGGTGAATAACGTTCAGCACATCAACAAGGCTCCATTCACGAGTTTTGCCACGATACTTGATAATCTCATACGGCGTCAAAGCTTGCAGCCTCTTGGCAATTGCTCTTCGCAGGGCCATAGGGATGGGGCCGCCATATACCTCTTTATATATAGCCAGCACTTCGGCGGGTTCATCGGCCCTTGCCATGATAACTGGCCCCCACTTGGCAACCCATGGCTTAGGCGCACATTCGTGGGCCGGGTGCCCTGCCATCACAGCCAGCAGGAACTGCGGGGCCGTCCTCATGCCAAGTTCATGACGCAGCCATGCAGCCAGCTTTAGCACGAATTCAGGGTCTTTGGCCCCGACTTCCAGCACCAGATTCTTGATGGCCTCAGTGATTTCATGTTTGGGTGCATAGAAAGTGTCCTCGAAGAAGTGTGTGGCACACCGGAGTGCCAGCTCCAGCTTGGGTGGATACTTATACGCCGGAGCCCCCTCATAGTTAACCGTCTTGCCTGCAGTCCGTTTGGGCTTGTTGAACTTAGTCATCGGAATCGTCCTCCTTTCAAAAATAAAAAGCGTCGTCCCGCACGATGCGAGACGACGCCACCGTCTGTGGGCCAAGGGAGGCCTCGGAGGTTGAATGCTATTGGTGCGAGTATCTTTGGTGGCGGTGATGGGATCGGACACACAAGGCCCTGGGCCGTTGTTGGACGGCTTGCTGCCTTGCTTTCTCGTAGAAGTAACCGCCACCTCGCAGCGCACCAAAATCTCTTGGCACGAGAATCATGACAGCGGCACTGGGTCGCCCCCAGGCTGAAGTGGCGAAGTAACCGCTGTCTCGCATCGTGCCAAACTTCCCTTGATTTTCAAGGTTGAGCGCGTAGAGCATGTTTGGTTGCGGGACCGGTTCGACCCGAAGTAACCGCAACCTCGCAGCTACGCGCAGGTTTAGTATACCACAACACAGGCAATTCTAAACACTGGTGAAGCAAAATGCTGGCTATAATCAGTTTGGCTCTGTCTTTAGCCCAAGCGCCCAACTTGGCACTCATCTACCATACCGACAGGCTTTTCAGTTACCGCCTCGTGGCCGACCGGCCCCTACCCAAAGGCAGCCTGCTTATCCTTATTACTAAGAGTCCCCTGCAGGCCACCGGCCCCGCTTTGAGCTGGAAGAAAACGATTTGCTTCGGCAGCATTGCTGTTTGGCGAAAGACAGATGAACGAATCAGGCGTTATTACCAGTCATTCGATGTAACGACGTGCTATCCGGCCAGGCTGGGCAAGATTTTCTGGGTTCTTGCCACGCCTTCAGGTTGTTGGTGGGGCGTTTGCTGGGGGCCATGTAGTCCAATGCGGCATAATAGTTTTGGGCACGCGAGTGGGCTCGGCGGCGGGGAGAGCCGATGTGCGCCCCGCTGCACGCGGGTTCGAATCCCGCCGTGTCCACCAGCGTTCAAGTTTGTGAACAGGCCCAGCAGGGTAAACTCTCCACGAAATGAAGAGAAAGGTTCAGCGAATCATCAACGCCCTCAACCGCTGGTGGGAACTGCGCCGGTTCCCCGAGAGGTTGAAGTATCAACGTTTCTTGGAGCGCAATCTCTTCAATCTTGATGAAAACGGCGACATAAACACGATACTCGGCCACTGGATACATATCCGCCGAAGGTCGGATGGTCGCTTCAATCAGCGTGATATACAGGACGCCTTGCGGAACCTCGACCTGCTGATTGAAACGGCCAGCTTCATGAAAGAAGTCATTCAAAATCTTGAACAAGAAGCGGAGAGTGAAGGGCATGGAGTCGAGGCGAAGCGAACTGTGCGTGAATGTTGAAGTTGACCCGCTGAGCCATCTTTTTGAGTATCCCGAAGTCGTAGAATATTTCAAGCAGGGCAAACTCACCATAGCCCCGCAGAAGGCCAAGTTGCAAATAGGTGCCGTTTCTCTCGTTTCATATGGCGACGATTCGGCTGATGCATTGCGGCGTTTGGTTTATATGTGCAAGGCCATCAGCGTGGAATACAGTTTGTTGCGGCGATTCTTCTTTACAGGAGGAGATAAAGAATGACAGAAGTGCCCATCCTTGTTGTGGGAGACAGTTTCCTTGACATTTTGCTTGACGTTGGAGCCACGACTGAGGCTGAAGATGCACCTACCTACAAGGCCAACCGGACGTATGCGGCTTGGGGTGGGGCGGCTAATGTTGCTTGGTGCCTTGAGTGGATGAACCTGCCGGTTTCTTCTGCTCTATGCTGGCCTTACCGCGATTCGAGTATAGCCAAGTGGGGCAGCGGCCAGATTATGACGCCAGCACAACCTTATCCCTGTGCCACTACGGCTCCATTGCAGGTTCGCATGAGGTTGCGTGATAACAATGGTCGGCTTTGCCGGATAGATTTTCCGGCCCCAGAAGAACCATACTATTTCAGCGGATGGAAAGATGATTTGCAGCGAATGCTTAACGACAAGGAGTGGAAAGTGATTGTCATTGCTGACCACGGATATCTGCCTGAGCTTATCAATGAGGTTGTTGGCCAGATTAGCCTGAATTGCGAGACCATCATCATCTACGATTGCAACTGTCGGGTGCCGCCACCCCAAAGGTTGCTGAAGCATGAAAACTGTATCATCAAGGCCAATCAGTCTGAGATTGAGCGCTGGCCTTACCTGAAGCATACCGCCTTGACTCTCGTTGTGACACGAGAAACTGAGCCGACGCAGCTCTTTGTGAATGGCTGCCTGTATGGCACTTATGAAGTGCCTGCCCAGATAGCTCCTGCTTCATGGGAATATTCTGGGGCCGGTGATGCTTTTGTTGCCCGTCTTGCAGCCCAGTGTGCTTGGGTTGCTCCTGGAGACCTTACTCCTCATTTCTTGGAAGAAGCTATTCGCAATGCCCAACTATTTGTGCTTGAATACATGAGCCGCTGGCATGAGCGATACAAAGAGGTGAGTGGATGATGAATTATGCCCGCTTATGCGAAAATGCAGATATTTGGGGTTATGATGCGGCGTTTTCCGTCATTGCTTTCCTGCAGGCCATCAATAGCCCTCGTCTAAGCGACCTGCCGGAATTTGCTCGATGGATTGACGAAGCGGGCAAGCAATATGACATCAATCAGCGCATTCTGCTGGCGATAGCCCAGAAAGAGCAAAGTTTCCTGACTCGCCCCAAAGGCGGCAGAGGATGGCGACGGGCATTGCAGTATACGATGGGGTATGGAGCAACCGACAGAGGTGATATCCCCAAATATGCTGGCTGCAGGACTCAGGTCTTTGCAGCGGCTGAAGGCTTGAGGAGATATTGGGACAGTGGCCGTGTGCAGAAGATGGTCGGCAAACCGCTGGCCGAAACTCTGCCGTGGACGAAAAACACTCCCACTGGTAAAATCATACCAGAGAATGAAGCTACTGCTGCCCTTTACTTGTATACACCGCATTTGTCCGGTGCTCGTGATTTTGTTAGAGTATGGCGCTGGTTGAAAGGAGTTGAGGCCAAGATGGCTGCTGAAGACAGACTCTATCCGGAGGGCTATCCCAAGCCATTGCGGAGATATGGGAGAGTTGACCCTGGCCATGTGAAATACTGGTTTGGTAATCCCTGCCAGGCAAGCCATTTTGTAAGTCACAGGGTTCCGATACTCGGTCGTGTATATGTCCATCGTCGCGTTGCTGAGGCATTTGAACAGGTTCTCAAAGAGATTGAAGAAGCGGGGCTGGCCGAACTAATTGACCTTTCAGATTATGGTGGCACTTACTGCTGTCGGCGCGTGCGGGGAGGCCGGGCATATTCGCCCCATGCGTGGGGTATTGCCATTGATTTGAATGTGCATCATCTACAGGGGCCAAACGGCGAGTATCGGGCCGGTCGAACCAACTGGCGCTGCAGGCCAAGCGAGATACCAAACAGCCTGAAACGGCTTGCTCCCTTTTTCCGGCGCTGGGGGTTTTCGTGGGGCGGCGACTGGAAGTCTTTCAAAGACCCGATGCATTTCGAGGCCACAGCCCTCACGGTGAAGCTGTTGGAAGGCGGCGAATTGCCGCAGAAGTTCATTGAGGTTTGTCGTGCCGGTCAGCAGCCACAACTTGGCTACGTGCCCGGAGAAGTTAAAGTTGTTTTGTTGCCCGACAATAAAGTTATCCCATGCAATGCCTATTTCGATGGCGAGAAGGCCAAATGCAACTTACGTGAACTGGCCGAAGGTCTGGGATATGTGGTTGCCGACCATATCCCCGACCAGAGAAAAGTGTATCTTGTGCCCAGAGAGGCCAAGGCACATCTTATACCCAAGGAGGCTGATGCATGATGGATATACAAAAGGATTTCGAGGATGTCTTGCGAATTGCCCAGTTGGAACGGGCAGTTCAGCAAGCCGTTTCAGTAGTCCAGAGGCTGGACTCGTTACGTAAAGACCTGCCCACAATGGTAGGCCAGCTTCGTGGTGGTGCTGAAGCGGCCCGTGAACTGGGCAAGCCAGAGCTGGCCGAGAAGTTTGAGCGCATAGCGGCAATCGTTGAAGAGAGGGCCGGTGACTTCCTCGGCACGCGGTGAGCGCCATATGAAGCTTGCCGTATGGCAGATTGATGCAACACCTCGACCGCCAGCCGTGCTCGAAGATTATGTCAAGTTCTCCGTCGAGCACGGTGCAGACATAATTGTTTTTCCTGAGCTCTTGGGTTGCTGGTTGAGTGCCACGCCAGTAGGGCTGCCCCGATGGCTGCTCAAATTGGAGGCTGCGCTGGTCAAAGCTTATATTGGAACCGTAGACAGTCCCATACTGGTCGCATTTGGCACGAGCAAGCTTGAGATAGCTAAAGCATCAGACGTTATAGCACTTGCACCATACGGCCAGGTCGGTATGCTGTTGTGTACGGATTCGGAGTGCCAGTGGCGTGCGCTTGAGGCGTGAGCGACTATGACTATTCAGTGGGGCAAGTCAAGCGGTGCAGACATAAACCTGAGCTTTAGCGGCAACTGCGCGCTTGATGGATGCCGGATAGTGGGCTCGGGGGCCGATGATGACATCGCCCTGGATTGGGCCTGGCCGGCGACAGATGTCCATACAATGTTGCCGCTGGATGGCACCCTCGAAAACTGGGGCACTGGCGCCGACTGGGTCGTAACAAATGGAGTTGAATGGGTGCAGCCCGGCTGGATGGGCCCGCAGGCCGCGCGCACTCCCAACTTTGGCGGATGGAAGCAAATGGCACGCGCTGACGATTATTGCACCCCGCTGACAGGGATAACTCGTGAACTGTGGCTGAGGCGAGAAGAAGATGTGACGAGCGGTCGTCGCTTCCGGTTCAACAAGGGATTTACGTGGGATCCCCTGTTCTACTATCCAGTTTACGGCTGGGCTTCCGAGGCCTTTTTCCCGAATGGGGCCTTCAGGGTTGAACATATAGAGTGGCTGATTGATATCGACTTGCAATGGCACCACTTCTGCCTCGAATGGGACGCTGAGGCCGACAGGGCGACACTATATGTAGATGGCATGGTCGCAGGCACTTTGGATAACACGGGGTTAGAACCTGCATCGCACCGCACGGAAATCTGGACCGACAGCGCGGGTGGAGCATATCACTTCGATGCCCTTGTTATTGCAGAAAGGCCGCTACATGGCGGAGAATTCACACCCCACCGCTA
>QMZP01000019.1 GCA_003663225.1 Candidatus Aenigmatarchaeota archaeon
CTTTAATAAATAGATTATCTTAGATAAAAATATGATAGGCACCCGCCGGTTGGGGAAGCGCGTGGACGTCAAGGTCGGGTTCAGTTGCAATAACAACTGTTTATTCTGCGTACAGGCCGACAAGAAGACGTGGGGAGACAAAAAGACAGACCAAATAAAGAGGGAGATAGGCATGGCCATGAACAACGGCGCATCAGGCATCGTGTTCACTGGCGGCGAACCCAGCATAAGGCCTGATATAATAGAACTCGTTTCATATGCCAAATCAATGGGATTTTCTACGATACAACTACAGACGAATGGTAGGAGATTCTATTACATGGATTTCTGCAGGGATATGGTGGAAGCAGGCATGAACGAGTTCGGTCCGGCCGTTCATGGACCAAACCCTGAGGTGCATGACACCCTGACATGCTCGGAGGGGTCGTTTCGCCAGACCGTGCAGGGGATAAGGAACGTCAGGTCATTGGGTGTGACCGTGGTGACCAACACTGTAGTCACGAAGCCCAATTACAGGCATCTTCCAGAGATAGCAAGGCTACTGGTCAGCTTGGGGGTAAGCCAGTTCCAGTTCGCTTTCGTGCATCCCATAGGCAATGCCCTGAAGAATTTTGATGACATGGTTCCGAGAGTATCCGATGCAGCACCATACATACACAAGGGACTGCAGATAGGGATAGACAACGGCCTGATGGTCATGGCAGAGGCCATGCCATACTGCATGATGGTGGGTTATGAGGATTACATATCAGAGAGGTACATACCCGACACGGAGATAAGGGATGCGGGATACGTCATAAAGGATTATGGCAAGCAGAGGCTGAAGGACAAAGCCAAGTTCCCGAAATGCAAAGAGTGCATTTACGACCGGATATGTGAAGGCCCATGGAAAGAGTATCCTGAGAGAATGGGGAGCAGCGAGTTTGTGCCAGTGAAGCCATGAACGAGGAAGAAAAGGGTATCATAAACAAGCTGAACCAGGAAGGTATATGGGTACAGGATATGTATGCAAGGAAGGTCATGCGTATATTGGACAGGGAATTTCCAAACCATGCGGACAACATGATATCTTTCCTGAAAGTGCCTGTTCTGTCCTTTGATGATTCATCTTTCGTTGTATTCGATGGGCATTCGGATGTACGGATGTATCTAAAGGCGGCAAGAGAATAGGCACACTGGACGCGCCTGCCACCATACTTAATTTCATATGAATTTATTCATGCCGTTCTATTATTGATATATGCTTGGCAACATTACAGGCACGCTAAAGAAGCACAGGATGATAATAGCTTTCTTTTTTCTTCTCCTTTCGCTGGGCTCCGCCGTATTGAGCCTGAACCCGTTCTGGGAACTGCTGATTTCCAATAGATGGATATTGTCATCATATCTGGGAACCGCATTGTTCATTGGCTCGTTGTCGGTACTGCCGCTGGTCTGCTTTTTCCTGTATACTAACAGAAATGACTTCAGGAACGAGTTCAACAAGAAAGATATAGCATTCATGGGGTGCATCTTCATATTCTCGGTGGCTCTCAGGCTCTTTCTCATCGGAACCGGGGCGCTGAGATGGATAATGATAAGCTACATGTATGAGGACATAAACCTTCCCATAATCAGCCCTTACTATGATTTCAGGGGGATAGGATTCACTGTGCTGCTGAAGATACCGTCCATGATTCTGGGGCCCCAATTTTCCAATATATTCGTTTTCAATGCCATGCTGGGTTCGCTCATACCAATAGTTGTCTTCCTGCTGACATATTTCATATTCAAGAGCAAGACAGCCGCCGCATTCTCATCAGCGATAGCCGTTGTCAACCCGTTACTGATTGCGATATCCCCTACAGAATCTTTTACTGTGCCAAGCATACTGTTTTCGTTGCTCTCTATACTCTTCCTTGTCATATATCACAACAAGTCCAAAAGGCTCCCTTACATGGGCATATCGCTGCTCATGTTATTCCTTGCCATACAAATGAGGCAGGAATATATAGCCTTCCTGCTGGTCTATTTCATTGCATTCGTGGCACTTTTCAGGGGTGATTCTTATGACAGGAACTTGAAAAGGCTGCTCATCATATTCTTCATACTTCTCATACCGAGTTTTTTGACAAGCATGGTGCATTATGGCGGCATGCGGGAAGATATATTCCTGCATGGCACGTCTTTCGGCAAAGATAGCACCATAATCTCATACATAGGCAACTACGCGACACTCGCATCCAAGAATATAATACCGAATCTTCAGATAATGTTCTCAGATGCCATTACAGTGGTTTTCGCAATACTAGCGATTGTTGGCATTCTAACGCTGAAGGACAAAAGAAGGTATGCTGCTATATTAGGCGTCCACATTATAGTATTCTTCTTCCTTTACAGCATGATACACCAGTCATCATTCAAGTTAATAGGACAATACAAATACCTGACCAGCCTGCTTCCACCATTATTCATACTTGCTTCGGGGGGTTTGTGTGGAATATCCAAGAAGCTTAGAAGGTGCTGGTTGTTGCCTGTCCTGTCCATCATATTGTTGATTCCGATAGTCGCGACGTCGCTGTCATCCTTGAATCCCGTATGGATGACAACCGAAATGAACCAGGCACCCGATGGCTCCATGGACTACCATTCCCTTTACAGGGCAATGGAATACGAATCAGTGAAAAGAATAGAGAACGTGGATAAGAGCTGCGGTGTATTCATCAACGGCAAGGCCGGGCTCTTCCCATACATCCATGGATTCCATTATGAGGATATATTCATAATCTACAACATGACCCACCTTGCCGAGACGTCCAAGAAGGATTTCTATGGATATGACTGCATCTATTTCTATAGCGGATATTCCGACCCAGAGGAGGATAGGATAGAGAACATACAAAGGATAGGGCTGGTTGAACTTGTGCCATTCCTGGAATCGGATGGGTTTAACAGAGTGTTCTCTGAGGACATAGGCAACTCTACGATATTGCTGTACAAGAAGCTAGAAAGCTGACATAAGCAGATTGGCCAGTATGGTCTGATAGGCTTCGCATGGTGTCCAGCATCCCGGGCATTCTCTCCTCTTTATTCGTTCACGCTCATCCTTGGTTACCTGGGCTTCCCATATACTCTTTATGTCATATCCATGGTCCCGCAGATTGCCGAGCCTAACGTCATGATGTATGCATGGATACACATCCCCTAAAGGGTTTATGAAGCACGAAGACGAAAGGGCAGCGCATTTCATGGTAACGGCTCTCAACATATAGTCTTTCATCTTCTTGAGATATGTATCACCCAAGAGCTTGACTGGCGATAACGGGCCATTCCTCATCGACCTTATCGTACTGATGTCGTTCATCATGCTATTCACGTCCTTGCACATAATCCCCATATTCCCATAATAATGGGAGGAATTGTGGAATACGTTGAAATGGAAATCGTCAATCCTTATGTCGGGCACGTGCTTCTTCAACTCTTCATAGAGCAAGGGAAACGCGCCCGGGTTTAGGCTTGATATAGTGTATCCTATATAGGCCTTGAGCTTCCCCTCATCCTGCATGCTCCTCAACACGTTGTATGTTTTGACCGCCCTTTTCCATGCACCTCTCCCCCGTATCATGTCGTTGGTCTTTCTGGGGCCGTCTATGCTAACAACGCTTATCAGGTTCTTCAGTCCCATACAGGATGCTTTCTCGAGCTCCTCTGCCACTTTATCCTTCAGCATTCCATTGGTTGTTATGTTTAGTATGTATGGGTCAGATGCCTCTTTCGCTGCTTTGAATATGCGATACAGGTCATCCCTGAGGAAGGGCTCCCCGCCCGTTATGTTTATCCATGACGGCCTGGCATGGGAGAATATATTCTTTATCTCACCGGCATCAAGCTCATCCCCGGGTTCTTTCCTCCATATGTTGCAGGTCTTGCATCTGGAGTTGCATTTATATGTCACTGCGAGAGTTAATTTGTAGGGCTTGCTAAGCCTTTTGATATTGGATAACAAGATGTTTTTTATAAATCTTGGCTCTGGTATATTCTTTAGGGTTCTCATGGGTTTAATTAACCGAAAAGAGATTTATAGCCAGCTGGTGTTGCAATGATAGACGGTCAGACCGTGAATTACGAACAGAATGGGAAGAAATGCATAACAAGGATAATATGCTTTGCATGCAACAACAACTGCGTGTCATGTGTAACCAATTATGACAAGGCAGACAAAGAGATGTTCCTGTCTTTCGAAGACATTAAGGATATAATAGATGATTTTGACCCCGAGACAAAGACCATAGATTACAACGGAGGGGAACCGACCATGAGGAAGGATCTACTGAAGATACTCCAATACACCAGAATGAAATTCCCAGGCGCCCACATACAACTTCTCACTAATGGCAGGATGTTCAGCTATAACAAGTACGCGGATATGTTTGCTAATGCAAATCTGGGGAGCTTCAGGCTGTTCATAACCATTTACGGGCCAAACGAAAGGGTTCACGATGGCATAACAAGGACCCCCGGTTCTTTCAAACAGACGATGAAAGGCATAAGGAACATGTTAGACCGGGGATTTGACATAGAGGTAAGGGTAATAATAACCAAAATGAATTACAAACATTTTCCTGAAATAGCGCAATTTGTCTGTGGAATACCCGGAATAAACAGGATAGTTTTCATTGCTGCGAAAATCATAGGCGAGGCGTACAGGAACAGGGACGCTGTGCTGGTGGGATTTGACGAGATGAGAGATTACGTGAACAGGGCGTCCGAAATCTTGATAGGACATAAAGGAGAGAAGGAAATAAGGCTCTTCCATTTCCCGTTCTGCACCATAGACAGCAAGTATTGGGATATGATAGAGGGCGTGACAGTACCTGAGGTGGACATAACATTCGGCCCGGAATGTGAGAAATGCTCCAAGAGGACAACGTGCCCGGGTATCTGGGCAAGCTATGCTGATTTGAGAGGATTCGGCGAATTCAGGCCGATAAGCTGAGTATGAAAAAGGTAGCCATAATAACAGGATACACGTGCAATAACAACTGCAGGTTCTGTTATGATGTGAACAAGAGAAGGAAAGGCATAAGGGACCTTACCACAGATGAAGTCAGGGAAAGGCTCGTTCGTGCCAGGGGTAGGGGGTGCGACTATGTGGATTTCCTGGGAGGGGAGTTCACCATAAGGAAGGACGCGTTGAGGCTTATACGTGTGGCGAAAGAACTTGGTTTCGAGACGATTGCAGTAACTACCAATGGAAGGATGTTCGCTTATGAGAAGGTCGCTAGGGATTTTATACAAGCAGGCATGAACGCTGTGATATTCTCGGTGCATGGTCATAACGAAGAGTTGCATGACCACCAGACCAGGGTAAAGGGTTCATTCAAGCAGATGATGAAAGGCATAAGTAACATCACAACCATGGGAATAACCCTTTCCACCAACACCACCATAACAAAACTCAATTATAAACATTTCCCTGATATAGCGCGCTTTATATCGAATCTCGGCTGCAGGAACGCTGAGTTCATATTTGTTGACCCATCAGAGTTCAACAAAGATGAGATCAGAGAATTAGTCCCTAGGATATCAGTGGCATCACCATACATACGCAATGGTCTTGACATAGGAATAGGAAAAGGGGTGGAGCACTGGCACATAAGGTATGTCCCGCTCTGTATGTTCAGAGGATACGAGAGCAACATATCGGAGCTCAGCACACCATTCTCTACCGAGGAGCACGATGGACCGGAGTTCTTCAATACGGACGCAGACGCCTCGAGGAGGGCCATAGGACGGGTCAAGGGTCCCCAATGTAAGAGGTGCAAGAAGGATTCCATATGTGAAGGCATATGGAAGGCATATGCTGATTTCTACGGCACACAGGAGCTTGAGCCGGTGGAATGATTCATGGACAGCGTTCTAGGTTTCCAAGGCATAGTGTCGGATTCCCTGAGGTCTGTGCAGGATTTCTTCAACCCAATAGATTTCGTCAGGTTCAGCCACAACAACAGCGCTGCACTAATCAACACGGACAGCGTGTTTGCCATAGAATCCGAGCTCATAGACGAGTTTAGAAGAATCACAGGGATATCCGTACTCCTCAACACGTCATTCAACATGAGAAACGAGCCTATAGTCGAGACACCAGAGGATGCCATGAGATGTTTTTAAAATCTCGATGGATTACTTAATAATAGGAAGGCATCTTGTTTTCAGGAGATGACATCATGAAGATAATGCACGTTTCGCCTATAGAGGAGCATTCGTGTTTTTCTTACCTGATAAGGAGACAGGAGAAGAAGCATGAGGTCATATTCGTCAGGCTTAGTATGACTGACGAGCACACTGAGCATGAGATAGAGGAGAGCATGGGGAATAGACATATCACCATATTTGGGGTTAAGAGGAACCATGACCAATCGTATGATGATAAACTAAGGCAAACATTCGATACCCTGCTAAAGAGGCACATGCCAGATATGATACACATACACGCTTTCTCCGGGGTTAGCCTGCTTCCCATCATAAATGTGGCTTGCAGCCTTAGCATAAAGAGAGTGGTCACGCTGCATGACCATTCTCTGGTATGCACGAGGGGAATAATGTATGACGGAAAGAAGACATGCATCGTAGGCTCTCTTAAGGACTGTAGGTGCCACGAGTGCGTCCGTTTCTCGAAATCATGCGGCAAGACGCTTGATGAATACAACACCGACAGGGAGGACACAGCAAAAGCCATCCTGTCCCGGTGTGATGCGGTGATATGTCCATCTATGCAGCAAAAGAATGAGCTAGAAAGGCTTCTAGGAAGGGGAAAGAACCTGAAATGCATACATTACGGCGTGAACGTCGAGAAGGGCAGGGTAATGCACAATCATGGAAGGACACGGTTCGGGTTCCTCGGGTTGCTGTCTGACAGCAAGGGTATAGACACCATAATGGACGCCAGAAGGGGCCTGAACGGGGATTCTGACCTTGTGGTTGGCACAAGCGACATAAACAATCCCAAACTAGAACAGCTTGAAAGCCAAGGTGTAAAAGTCATAAAGAGTATAGGATACGATGATTTGTACAGCAGGTTCTTCAGCAAAATAGATTACCTCATAATACCTTCCAAATGGAATGAAACAGGTCCTATGGTATTGCTCGAGGCGTTATGTATCGGAATACCTGTTCTGATATCTGATATGGATAGCATGAAAGAAAAAGTGGTTGAAGGGAAGAACGCCATGGTATTCAGGGACGTAGAAGAACTCAGGTCAATCATGGAAGGCATAATAGACGGGAAGATAAGGCTGGATGGTAACCATAAAAAACCAAAGGGGCGCGAGGAATATTTCAAGGAAGTAGAAAACCTGTACGAAAGCTGTTTCGGGAAGATAAAGAGGATGCTATTCCTCAAACTGGGTTATATATGCAACAACAACTGCCTTTTCTGCGTAACTGGCAACAACCGTCCCAAGGACTTCATAGATTTCGGCATCCTGAGGAAGAAGCTAATAAGGGATGTAGAAGACTATGATGAGGTCATACTATCAGGCGGGGAACCAACAATAAAGAAGGATTTCTTCGATATAATGGAAATCGCTTTCAGGATGGGGTATAAGATAAAGGTGCAGACGAATGCTAGGATGATGTCTTATCCCGGATTCTCTAAGAGGCTTGCGAAATACAATGCATCATTCTCTGTTTTCCTATGCGGTCACGATGATAAGATGCATGACAATATCACTGGAGTAAAGGGCAGCTTCAGGCAGACGCTGAAGGGTATAGAGAACTTGAAGCACGTGGCTGAGAGCATGGAGGGGAAGATAATGATAACAAAGAAGAACTACAGATACCTTCCCAAGATATGCAGGCTGTATGCGAACATGGGCATCGAGGACGTCAGGGTGGTGTTTCTCACACCACTCGGCAGCGCCAAGAGGAACTTTGATGAAATATTCCCGTTGTATAGCGATATAACACCATTCCTTAAAGAGAGCATGAATTTCCTGGACAAGGAAGGGATTGATTTCAGGACAGAAGGCATACCGTACTGCTTCATAGAGGAAAAATATTTCACAAACATAGCAGAATACCTGGAGCAATGCCCGTTCGAAGGTTCATACCCCAGAACACCTGACCAGGATTATAACTGCATATTGGAGCGTAAGAGACAGAAGACGAAGTTCGCTATCTGCAAGGAATGCAAGCATTTCGATGTGTGTGAAGGCGTTTACACAGAGTACGCCAAGCGTATGGGCAACAAGGGATTCAAGCCATTAAGGGACTTGCCTGAAGAGGTGAAGTTCCAGGTGACCAGGGAATGTAATATGAATTGCTCTTTCTGCTTCAATAAGAACACGGAACCAGGGGATGAGATTTCCACAGATGATGCCATGTCTGTTATAGATGACGTTGAAAGGGCAGGTATAAAGGCCATACGGTTCACCGGAGGTGAGCCCCTTTTAAGGAATGATATAAAGAAACTGTTGAAGCATGCCAAAAGAAAAGGAATTTATGTTATATTGAATACAAACGGAAAGCTGCTGGAGGGTGATGGTATCACTGCGCTGGTTGATGTTGATGACGTGTTAATATCATTCCATGACATATCAGAGAGCAAATCAAAGTCCAGGCTTTTCAAAAGGATAAGGAAAGCATTTCCGGACATTATGCTGAGGTCATGCACAATAGCGACGAAAGATAACATAGGAAGGATAGAGGAGTTCTATAGGTTCTTCAAGAATAACAGGGTAGATGACTGGTTCATGCTAAGGCCCGTGCCTGTACCGGATAACAAGAACCCCATATCAGTGGAGGATGCCAAGAAGCTTGTTGACAAGATGACGGCACTTAATGGTAAGTACATGATAGATTCACACATAGCCAACGCATTGCCGTTCTGTTCACATGACCCCGAGAAAGTAAGTGATATATGTGTTGGCGGAAGGAACGATGACGGCAGAACCAGGATAATAGTGGAGAGTGACGGGTCCATAAAGCCCAGCTATTTCAGCGGCCTCATACTGGGAAACATAGGGGATGACAGCATACTGGATTGCTGGAATTCCAAGGCAATGAAGGATATAAGGGGGCTGAAAAACCTTCCAGATAAATGCCGCAGATGTAATTATGTTAAGCGCTGCATGGGTGGCTTGAGGTTCGCTGCCGAAGCTGTGAACGGCAGCAAGAATTCAGAGGATCCGCTGATGGGCAAGGAGATAGATGCAACGGTCGTCATACCAACATATAACAGGAAGGAGAAGTTGAGGCTGGTATTGAAATCATTGGAATGGCAGGATTATCCAAAGGACAAGTTCGAGATAATAGTGGTTGATGACGGCTCAACGGACGGGACGAAGGATGTCGTGCATGAAGTAGCAAAGCATCATCCTGTGAGGATAAGGTACATAGCTCAGGAAAAGGATGGCTTCAGGGTAGGACAGGCCAGGAACCTTGGAGCCCGGGAAGCAGCAAGCAGGAACATAATATTCATCAATGATGATGTGGTGGCTTCGCCCGGCCTTGTTAGGAATCATATAATGTCCCTAAAGAACGCGGATGCTGTACTCGGGTACTGTGCTTCATACGGCACAGATAAGGAATATGACCTGAACTATGTCAAGAGGAAGATATACAACAACGAGCCAATGAAGGTGATATCTGAATTCAGGGATGCTATGTTCGCTTCAAAAAACATGAGCGATTCCAAATCCAACAGGAAACTGTGGCAC
>QMZP01000020.1 GCA_003663225.1 Candidatus Aenigmatarchaeota archaeon
AATGCCGCTGCCACTATCAGCGCTATCGGGAGCACCGGCACGTTGACCTTGCCCATGGAGAAGTATCCCTTGGGTGGCAGGTCAGGGTGGTGCGACACGTCAACAGGGGAGAAGGTCATAGGCCTCTTGCTCAGGGTATTGTTTATGAACCAGACTATTATTATCGGCAGCGCCACGTTGTATCCCAGTATGAAGTGTATCGGGCCGACGAGTTCTGCCATGAACACGGCTGCCAGCGGCGCCATTATGGTTCCGAGTATCGGGAGCACTATGCCCATCATGTGTATCACCATCACGGGCATCCTTAGGTCCTGGGCGTAGTGCTTCATCCTTGTCTTGGTGCCTTCCAGTATTATGTTAAGCGCCTCATCCAGCTCCTGCTTCGCCCTCTCCGGAACCTGCCTCGTCGAATCCCTTATCAGCCTCAGCGACTCGGCGAATTCCTCGTTCTCGGGCTTCCATTTCGCTATGTATGCATCCAAAGCCTGGCTGACCGAATAGTACTTCCTCATCTCTATGTCCCATATGAGCCTTCTCATGTCCCATGCAAGGGGCCCCGACACATTGGAAGCAGCGAAGCGCAGGGCCGCCTCCAAATTGGGCGTTATCCTCATGGACACCACCATATATAGGACTGCCAGGACTATCTGGGAGCTTGCCTCTATGCGCGCGTGTTTTAGCACACCCAGCGGGTACCTTAGAAGCCAGTAGCCCATCATGAATCCCAGGGCTATCACCCCCATCCCGCCGATGGCAGGCAGCATTCCCGTAACTATGCTAACAACACCTAGCACCACAAATAGCAGTATCGTGGAGACGAACAGCGACATCGGGCTCTCCGGGGTTATCTTCATGCCCGCGAAAGATATCGCTTTCTCCAGGTTCTGTTTGGTGTCTTTGTCCGGGCTGACGGTTATGAACTTCGCAGAAGTGTTAGCCAGCAGCTCATACCATGTCCTCTTCCTGTTCTCCACAGCCTTGAATATCCTGTATTCCCTGCTCGTCATCCTCTGGTCGGTCACGCTGGAGGGCAGCATTATGTGCCCGCTGTCCTCGGGCAGGTCGAAATGATACTTGTGCCGCTCTTCTTTTTTCTTTTTCTTCCCCCCGAAAACGCCCATAGTAAATATTAAGGACGACCGGATTTATACTTATTTTAGGGCACACAAATAACTATTATGCTCGAATGGGTATTGCTTCTGATAGGCATCATCGGCTTCGGGGCCGCAGGATACTGGGACCTCAAGACAACCGAGTTCCCGGACTGGCTGCCGTACTCCATAATAATAAGCGCGCTCGGCATACGGGGCCTCTTCGCCTTCCTTGCAGCAGACCCGTCGCTGTTCATCGATTCCGTGATAGTGGGGCTTGCCTTTCTAGGCATGGGCCTGGGGATGTACTATACGAAGCAATGGGGGGACGGCGACGCGTGGCTTCTTGGAGGGCTGGGGTTCCTGTTCCCCACGGCAACAGGATTCAGGGCACTGCTCGGGGCGCACGTATTCCCGTTCCCCGTAATGCTGCTGTTCAACTTCTTCCTGCTGTCATTCATGTACCTCATAGCGTACTCGATAGTGTTGGGTTTCATGAAGCCCGGCCTGGGCAGGAAGTTCTTCGCATACCTGAAGGGAAACTCAAGGGTACTGGGGCTTTCCATAATAGGATTCACTATTCTGTGCATCTGCATGGCAGCATGCCTCAATATGCAGCTAGGCATACAGGCGGGCCAACTGGCACATCTGTTCCTCTTCCCGGCATTCTTCGCGTTGGTTGTCATATTCATGTACTACGGCAAGTTCATTGAGGACAAAGTGTTCCGCAAGAGGATAGACGTCAAGGACCTGAGAGCGGGGGATGTCCCCGTGGGCATGAAATGGGAAACCATGTCAGAGAATGACATTAAGAAGCTGAAGAGGAAGGGCGGCAAGATATGGATAAAGGAAGGCGTAAGGTTCGCCCCTGTTTTCGTAATAACGATGCTGGTGACGCTGTTCATCGGTAATCTCATGTCACTTTTCCTGTAAGAAACATAAAAGAAAGGGTACTCGCGTACCCTGATGGAAAAAATTAAATCTTGTTTATCCTCTCGATGCCTACCTTCTTCACTACGGGCTTCCTGACCTTCTCAGGCAACCACTCCGGTCTGTCGTCACCAAGCTTTATCTTCTTCATTGAACCCTTGAACTTGTGCACTGTGTAGGTCCCGTCTTTGTTTCTTCTTCCTCTTTCCCTGAGCTTGATGTCCTTGAAACCCCTCGTCGCGGCCTTGAGAGCTGCCTGTCTCGGCTGCCTTCCGGTGAATATAGCGCTCTTCCTGCCGGACTTCATAATGTAGTACTTCTTTGCGGCTTTCTTCTTTCTCTTTGCCATGTAATCCCTCCCGATTTGAAATTCAAACACAGGCAACGTCTTCATCTGCCTGTTTTTCAATATTTTTTTGTTCTTATTACTTATAAAGGTTCGCATGCTTTTGGTTTCACTGAATGATAGTTAAGAATGGCCTTTATGTGTGCTGTTTGTGAAGTGCATGCGGGGAACACCGAAGATTTAAACCAGCATGCAAATATAATATTGATGTTTCTGAAGGTCAAGCCCCTCCGGCTCGAGGCAAAGAAGCCCATAGTGATTCTCAACAGGGACGACGCTGAAGAGCTCGACGTGAAGCCCATGGACAGGGTGGAGATGCGTTCCGGAAAGAAGAAAGAGGTTGCCATAGTGAACATAGCAGAGAAGTTCGTGCCAAGAGGCTACGTGGGCCTTTACTCCAGAGTCCAGAAGGAGATGGGAGCAAAGGCTGGCGAGCGGCTGAGAGTAACGGCCACAGAGCCTCCGGAATCCCTGGCATCAATAAAAAGGAGGCTTGACGGGGACCGGCTGGAAAGCGATGAAATACACAAGATAGTGAAGGACGTCGTGGAGGAGAGGCTTTCTGACATAGAGATAACGGCATACGTCCTGTCCCTTTATACACACCAGATGACGAACAAGGAGATAGCTGCCATGTCATCCTCAATGTGCGTCACCGGCGACATGCTAAACATAAAAGGCAAGCGCATATTCGACAAGCACTCGATAGGCGGCGTGCCCGGGGACAAGACATCGATGCTGCTCGTGCCGACAGTTGCAGCGGCCGGCCTCACTATACCCAAGACGTCTTCAAGGGCCATAACAGCGCCAGCGGGCACCGCTGACAGGATGGAATGCCTCTGTCCCGTGGACCTGGGACTGGACGAGATAAAGGCAGTAGTGGACCAGATAGGGTGCTGCCTCGTCTGGGGAGGTGCCGTCGACCTGGCTCCTGCTGATGACGCTTTCATAAGGGTGGAATATCCGCTCTCCATAGACCCCCTCCTGCTTCCATCAGTGATGTCGAAGAAGAAGGCAGTGGGGGCGAATTATGTGGTGATAGACATACCAACCGGAAGGGGGGTAAAGGTGAAGACTGTAAGCGACGCAGAGGACCTCGCCAACAAGTTCATAGAGCTCGGCAAGCACCTGAAGATAAAGGTCTCATGTGTGTCTACCTTCGGCGAGCAGCCTATAGGAAGAGGGATAGGTCCCGCACTCGAAGCGAGGGAGGTACTGAAATCGGTCATGCACCCGAAGAGCGCCCCACAAGACCTTGTCGAGAAGGTCGGCAAGCTCTCCGGGGAGCTGTTCGAGTTTGCCGGGAAGAGGAATGCCGCCGCGCTGGGGGTTGAGATACTGAAATCAGGGAAGACTGAGAAGAAGCTCAGGGAGATAATATCAGCGCAGGGCGGGGATCCGGAGATAAAGCCGGGTGACATAGAGGTCGGCCCAAAGCGCGCGATAATAAAGTCAACCAAGCCCGGAAAGGTCTGGTGGATAGACAACAAGAGGGTAACCGAGACCGCACGCATAGCGGGCGCGCCGAAGGATAGGGGCGCGGGCCTTCTGTTCCATAAGAAGCTGGGCGATACGGTGAAGCGCGGAGATGTCCTCTTCGAGATATACGCGGAGAAGCCTGCCAAACTCAGGCACGCTGTGAAAGCTGCCGAGCACAACTGCATCATGGGCGTGGCCAAGAAGTTCAGCATGGTCATGGCAGAGATACCCGAAGAGAAAGAGCAAGAGAATTATTTCATACTGGAGAGATGAGGCTCATAGCCTTCCGAGATAACATCCTTGCCTGTCCCCCTTCATGTAATAGCCTTCTATGTCCGGATTGATATTCACATCGAACGGTTTGGCATATCCCTTCAGGAACATGGAAAGGTATGATGCCTCCATTGACATAACACCAAGCACATCCTCGACATCCATCATTACCTCCATGTCATCGGTAGTCCTTGTTTATGCCACCGCAGCACACCTCAATGAATGCTTTCTCGCTGCCCCTGTACCACCACCTGTAGTTGAGCTTTATGGGCTCATGCGCTGACAACTCCGCAAGCTGGCCCATGAAACGCTTCCCCCTCCTATTCAGGCTCTGCACTACTTGGACATGCTTTATAGAAATGGTTAAGAGATTAATAGCTAACCGTAGCTCTCTACCTTGTCACAGACCTCTCTCACGAAATCCTCGGGCCTGACGCCGAACTTCACCTTTTTCTGGCCGCGCGTCCTTACCGCTATCGTGCCAGCCTTCTCTTCCTTGTCGCCTATGACTATGATGTATGGTATCCTCTGTATCTCTGCCTCCCTGACCTTGTAGTCGACCGTGTCGCTTCCGGTGTCGGTATCGGTCCTTATTCCCGCTTCCTTCAGCTTCTTCGCGAACGACTCTGCTGCCCTGGTGTTCCTGTCAGTGAATGAAAGAACCCTCACCTGTATCGGCGACAGCCAGACCGGAAGTGCGCCGTTCGTATGCTCGAGCAGTATCCCGATGAATCTCTCCAGGGAGCCGTACACCACCCTGTGCAGCATGACCGGCCTGTGAGGCTTGTTGTCCTCGCCGGTGTATGTGAGCTCGAACCTATCGGGCATAGAGAAATCCAGCTGCACTGTGGCGCATTGCCACGTCCTGCCCAGCGAGTCCTTTATGTGGAAGTCTATCTTGGGCCCGTAGAATGCGCCGTCACCTTTGTTCACCTTGTACTTCATCTTGCCCTTCTTCAGGACGCCTTCCAGTATCTTCTCCGCCTTGTCCCATATCTTGTCGTCCCCTATCCTTTTTTCAGGCCTTGTTGATAGCTCGACATGGTAATCGAAGCCGAACCGCTTGTAGAAGAGGTCTATCAGGCCTATTATGGCAGCTATCTCGGAATCGAGCTGCCTTTCTGTACAGAATATATGGGCATCATCCTGGGTGAAGTTTATGACCCTGAAGAGTCCTGTAAGCACGCCTGACATCTCCTGCCTGTGCACAATACCAAGCTCGCCGACGCGCAGCGGAAGGTCCTTGTATGACTTGGGTCTGGACTTGTAGACCAGCATGCCACCCGGGCAGTTCATGGGTTTGACCGCGAAAGGCCTGTTCTCATAGTCTGTAAGGAATATGTTATCCCTGTACTTCTCCCAGTGGCCGGATATCTGCCAGAGTTTCTTGTCGAGTATCAGCGGCGTTGATATCTCCTGGTATCCCGCTTTCCTGTGCTCCTCTCTCCACATTTTCACAAGCTCATTGTATATTATGAGGCCCTTGTCATGCCAGAATACCATGCCAGGGGCTACCTCACTGAAGCTGAACAGGTCCATCTTCTGCCCGAGTATCCTGTGGTCGTTCTCCTTGAGGTTCTCCCTGTCAAGCTTGGACTTCGATATCTCCCTGAGCAGCGCCTTGTGGTCTATGGGTTTTTCCTCGGCTTTCTCTGCCCTGGGTGCTGCCTTCTTCTTCAGCCCATCGGGTGATATGTCCCTGCTTAGCTCGGACAGCGGGTGGCCCTTGCATTTGATGTCAAAGGACTTGTACCATCCGAAAGGCGCCCGCCACACGCTGTACTTCTTCTTTTTAAGCAGCTTCTCTGACTCCCGGAGCACGTCCAGTGCTGTGTCAGGCTTCGATAGCTCTGACGACAGGTGGGCATAAGGATACAGGACAACGTTCTTTGCGTTGACCTGCTTCGCTACTTTGTCGATTTCCTCAGCGACCTTCTCAGCGGTCCCAGACGGGTTGGGCTCGTCACACCTCTCCACGGCCGACAGCACGACAAGGGCATCCTTGACCTTAACAGGCCCTTTGCCTGCGTCCTCTGCCTCCTTTATCGCCTTCTTTTTGGGTTCCCATTCCACGAAGTCGGTGTGGAGCAACAATATCTTCAATCTATCACCATGTTTTACTTAATCTGAAACCACTAAATAATCTACATTAAGTGGTTTCAGGGATGTGAATCAACAAACGCAGTTTATTAAGTTGATTCACATTAATTTATCGGCCACTGTTTTAATAAGCATTCAGGCAAAGAGCTCCTCGCACAGCCTCTTCACGGTCCTGTCGAGCTCACCGCCTTCCACGTAGAAGTTTATGGTTGGGCTCGACACCGCTTCGTCGCTCTGGGATCCCATGACAACACTCACACACTCCCTGCCGAGTATGCCTGACAGGTACGATAGTGTGCCTGGCCTTCCTTTCATAGCTTCGCCTGTTATGCTTATGCCTCCCACTTCCCTGCCTTCTATCACAGGCGAGTAGCCTGACTCGGCAAGGCTCGCCGCGAGCTCTTCCTCTATTCCGTTCCTGGTGTGCTCTGATACTGGTATCACCACCGATATGGTGTTCGCGGGCATAGCTGCGTCAAGTATGTCTATGTCATGGGCTGACAGCACAGATGACATCATGGCGAGGTATCCCCTGCCCTCGGGCGTGTTCATGGCATCGTCGCTCACGTTTATCATGTAGAACCGCCTTGCAGATATGGCAGCAACAGGCTTTTCTTCCGTGGTGGAGGAATCGTGGTGTATCGTAGTGAAGCCGGCATCGTACATATTACGCACCCTTATGGGTATTCCTGCCTTCCTCGCAACCGTTATGGCGTGCGGGTGCACAACCTTGGCCCCCCTCCATGTTATCTGCCCCGCCTCGTCGTAGCTGAGCCTGTCTATGACCTCGGTCTCGCAGAACTCGGGCTCCACCCTGTACACCCCAGGCACGTCCTTTATTATCTCATATGCCTCGGCGCCCGCTGCCCTGGAAATGAGAGCGCCTGTCACGTCGGTCGTGTTGCGGCCCATTATCACGTACCTCCCATCACAATCGCCCACGTACCCGCCTATTACAGGTATGATGTCCTGCTTTGACAGCTGGCGGTCCAGGGTAGCCCGGAGCCTGCGGTCAGTCTCATCCTCTACCACTGCACCCCGTTTGGTAACCGTAACCCCGGCGGTGTATCCGTCAGCGTGGGATGAACCATGCCCGAGAGCCCTTATGGCATGGGCGAGCAGTATGGATGAATGGTTCTCACCCAGGGAAAGGAAGCAGTCCTTGCCCTCCTTCTCTATGGCTTCGCGCAGCCTTCCCATCTCCGCCTCTATCTCCAGCTTCGCATTCCTTGCCTCCCTGCCTGAGCCGAACATATCCCTGACCATGCCCGAATACTTGTCCAGAAGCGAGTCTTTCAGTTCGTCCATTCCCAAGCGTCCTGCCGCGGCGTCTATGAGCATGTCGCTCACGCCTTTGGGGGCAGACACGACCGCTATGGGCCTGTACCCTTCTTCAATCTGGCATGAGAGGTACTCGGCTGCCTGCATGAACCCCATATAGTCCGGGAAGCTCGACCCGCCGAACTTGTCGCATATCGCTTTCATGCAATCACCTCAAGTATCCCTCTGCTTCGAGCAGCTCGGCATTCAGGACAGCTGCTCCGGCAGCCCCCCTGACGGTGTTATGGCTCAGGACGACGAACTTGTAATCAAACAGGCCGTCGTCACATGTGTCCTCGCGCAGCCTTCCAACGGAGACTGCCATGCCGGCCGCCCTGCCACTGCCCATGTAGCGGTCCAGCCTTGGCTGCGGCCTGTCATCATCCCTGAATACAATTACCGGCTGTTCGGGGGCCGTCGGAAGGCCTAGCTCCTGGGGCTTTCCTCTATAGGCTTCCATGACGCGCATGGCATCATCCACATCAGCAGGGTCATCGACCCCAAGGAAGACGAACTCCATGTGCCCGTCGATGACAGGCACCCGGCTGCATTGCGCGCTGATGCCCATGCTGGCATACCGGAAGCCGTTCTCCCACGAGCCGAGGAGCTTCCTGGACTCTGCTTCCATCTTCTCCTCCTCGCCGGATATGTATGGCACCAGGTTGTCGTGTATGTCAAGTGACGCGACTCCTGGATAGCCTGCACCTGATATGGCCTGGGACGTCACGACATGAGCCCTCCTTGCCCCGTAAGCGTCGTCCAGCGGCTTGAGCGCAACCACGAGCCCTATTGTAGAGCAGTTCGGGTTGGTCACCACGAAGCCTTGCCTGCCCCTGTTGCTCTTCTGAGCCTCAAGTGCTTCCAGGTGCCCCGGATTGACCTCCGGTATGACCAAAGGGACATCATCCTCCATGCGGTGGTTCTTCGCGTTGCTGCAGACGTAATGGCCTGCATCGGCGAATTCGTCCTCTATTGGGCCGGCGACACCTGAGTCCAGCGCAGAGAAAACCAGGCTTGACTCAATGTCAGGGCTGCACGGAAGGACTGGCATGTCCCTGACATAGTCAGGGATGCCGCCTTCGAGCTTCCATCTTCCCTCCACTGCATCAGCATACCTTCTTCCGGCACTCCTCTCGGATGCTGCCAGCTCTGCCAGCTCGAACCACGGATGCCCGTCCAGGGCCTGTATCATCCTCTGGCCCACGGTACCCGTCGCTCCGAGCACGGCGACTTTCCTTCTTCCCATACCAATCACTCCTCATTACCATCGCCCGCAAGCCGGAGAGGAAACGCAGTTTCCACAAGCCAAGGTTCGTCACTTCAAAGGAAACAAGAATCAGCTTCGTCCCCGGCAAGACCAATGGCTAAGAGAATCACTTCTTCTTAGTCGCTGTCATTGCGCACGAGGACATGTTAGATTATTAATACCGGAAATTATATAAGCTTTACGCAGAAATGAATAGATAGGCAAGATAGCAGGCAATAGCCCTGTAGTCTAGAGGTTTGTTGCAGCTTGCCTGCAACCAGCCAGATATTGGTCAAGGATACTCGGCTCTGGACCGGGTGACCCAGGTTCGAATCCTGGCAGGGCTATACGGCAACCACGCATCACTGGATGCTTGGCAGCTTAGATACTTCCTCCACTGCTTTATGTCCAGGTACCATTAGAGAAAATATTAATAAGTGCTCCACCAAATTAATGCTATGAGCAACGCCTATTATGCGCAGTTTGCAGCTTGGTTTTATTTTTTTAGCTGCTAGTGCATAGGCAACTGCTCGCTACTTTTCTGATGGATGACCGGGCTTGACATAGCCCGATTCTTCTGGAACATGACGCGGGCAGGCTTAGGAATATAGAGGTGAATGGATGGCAAGATACGTGAGCGGTATGCGGGTCGTGCAGAGCGGCAGCCTTGGCGGGAACGATATTGTGCTGCTCGAGAAGGACCAGCAAAGAGGAGAGTACTACATGGGTCCGGGGCCGGACGGCAGGTACGCCGT
>QMZP01000021.1 GCA_003663225.1 Candidatus Aenigmatarchaeota archaeon
GCTGCTTGCTATCCTGCTTCGCCTGAACCTGTGGGCTAGCCATATAAGCGCCAACACAGAGGCAAGGCCGCCTATCATCAATGCAGGGTGTGCGTTGAATGGCACCATGACCCCGCCGATGACCGTCCCGAAATATGTCATGCCCCACACTGTCAGGAAGGTTATGCATAGCAATGCTATGACTATGCCTTTCCTGCCTACCAGTGGCCTGTCAGCGTTCTGGGGGAACAGCATGTCAACGATGAGTATGGGAACGAGCGTGCTCATGATGCCGTGATAGACTATTAGCGATATCGTCCATGGCCATTGCACACCGAGAAACATGCCGTATGCCGAAAGCGCGCCCATGTCGACCCAGCCGGGGTTGAAGAATGACTTGACGCAGAGGCCTTCCTCTATTATTCCATATGCCGCTGAAAGGAACACGACGCTCCATTGCAAACCCCACCTAACACGCGCCTCCCTTATCAGCAGCGTGCCGCAACCGTACAGCATGAGGAAGACCAGCACTGTCAACGGAGAAAAAAATTCCAAAGGCGGGGCAGACCCCGATAACAACTCGCCTATCATCGGGGAAAGGAAGAGCAATAAGACCAACATCTTAGTTCTCGCTTCCATTCCATTATCCCCTGTAATCCAGGCCCATCCTGAACGCCTTCAGATTCTCCTTCATTCCTCTCGGCACGGTCTGCCTTATGGCCTTCTCTATAGACCCCTTCTTCAAAGGAAGGAAGCCCATGGATATGGCGGCGCCCACGCACATCATGTTGCCGAACACGGGGTTCCCGAGCTCCTTTGAGGTGATGTTCGATGCCGGTATTATGGTCATGCTCTTTGCGAACGGCTTCAGCATGCCTGCTATCCTGTCCATGGAAGGATATTTCTGCCCGACCGACTTGGCGTAAGCAGGCATAACCTGGTAGTCGTCTATCACTATGTTGGTCTTTCCCTTACTCGCGAAGTACGCGTACCTTGCCGACTCCAGGGGCTCCAGGGCCATGAGAAGGTCTGCATCGCCCCTCCTTATGACAGGCGACCTGACGTGCCTGCCGAATCTAACATGCGTTGGTATGGACCCGCCTCTCTGGGCAAGACCGTGGAGCTGCGTGCCCCTCACCTCGTGGCCCTCTATGTTGGCGGCCCTGCTTATTACCACCGATGTCAGCAGCACGCCTTCTCCACCGACCCCTGTTAGCAAAGCATTGAACTCATCCACATCATCACCCACTGTGTGATTCCCTTCCGCCTGTGAGGCCTGAATGCCTCACTGGCTTTCTTTTGCTCTTGAGCTTTCCTTCCTTTGTAATCATGCCCGCCCGTATCAGCCTCTTCCTCAGCAGCTGGCACATGCACCGTGAGACTATCACAGCAGGCCCCTTCTTCCTGCTGAACTCCCTTACCTTGGCCTCCATACTCTTCTGGTTCATGGGATTTATGACAGCCACGTGCTTCACACCCAATGCCTTGACCACGTCCTCTATCCTTATGGGGGTGGTCTGCTCCCACATGGCGTTGAATCCGGTGCCGGGGTGGGGCTGGTGCCCTGTCATGGCCGTTATGCTGTTGTCCATGACTATTATCAGCGGGTCTGACTTGTTGTATATTATGTTGGCCAGCCCAGACATGCCGGCGTGGAAGAAAGTGGAGTCGCCTATGAAAGCCACGACCTTCTGGTTGCTGACCTTCTTTATGCCATGTGCCATGCCCTGGCTGGCACCCATTGATATCACCCAGTCTATCATGTTATATGGCTCGAATATGCCTATGGAGTAGCATCCGATGTCCCCTGACCATACGGTGTCCTTGCCCATAGCGTTCTTGACGGCCTTGAAGGTGAACTGATGCGGGCAGCCCGGACAGAAGACGGGTTTCCTTGCTGGAAGCTTAATCTTCTTCATGTCAGAGTCATGCTTCCTGAAGTCCTTTGGCCTGACACCAGGGACCTTCAGCCTGGCAAGGCCTGCTTCGACTATCTCCGGCGAAAACTCACCGACACGCGGGAACACATCCTTGCCGTGCACCTTAACCCCCGGATTGGCTTCCAGCGCCACTTCCCTGACGAAGCTCTCGATGAACGGCTCCAGCTCCTCCACAACGATGGCAGTCTTGAGACCCTTCAAGAACCTGGATATGAACTCCCTTGATATGGGGTTGGTCATGTTGAGCTTGGCTATCCTGGCGCCCCTGGCGCCCGACTCCTTGACATAGTTGTAAGAGACGCCGTTCGCTATTATGCCTATCTTGGCGTTTGTTGGCCCTTCCACCCTGTCCAGCTTGGCGCCCTCCCCCTCCAGCTTGGCCATCTTGTCCAGCACCTTGTAATGCAGATTCTGGAGGTTGGGCCTCAGGTTGTTGTACCTGCTTGGATCCTTGACGAACCTGCCCTTTGTTACGGGCTTCCTGATGCGGCCGAGCTTCACGGTGCCTATGGAGTGGCTTACCATGGTAGTTGTCCTGAGTATGACCGGTATCTCATACCTTTTTGAGAGCTCGAAGGCCTTTATCGTGAAATCCTTGCATTCCTGCGCGTTGGCAGGCTCAAGCACCGGGAAGTTGCCCATCCTGGCATAGAATCGCGTATCCTGCTCTGACTGTGCGCTGCTGTGGCCCAGCGGGTCATCCGCCACCACGGCCACCAGCCCGCCCCTCACACCGGTATATGCCAGCGGCAGGAATGAGTCGCTGGCCACGTTCAGCCCGAAGTGCTTCATGGCAGTCATGGACTTTACGCCTGAGAACGAAGCCGCGGCGGCAACCTCTGCTGCCACCTTCTCGTTCGTGCTCCATTCGAAATAGAACCCGACCTTCTTGGCCATGTCCGCCAAGGACAGCCCGACCTCGGAACTGGGCGTTCCGGGATAGCATGCACACAGGCCCATGCCGGCCTCTGCCGCTCCCCTGGCTATGGCCTCGTTGCCGAGCAGAACCACCCTTTTCCCAGACTTCTCTACAAGCTCAGGATTTTCCAAGGTATCCCCTGTAACTAATTGTTATAGCTTCCACATAAAGGTATCGTCATACCAGGCCGAGCACCATCGCTGCTCCAAGAAGGGCTATTATTGTCCCTGCTATCAGGTGGAGATACCGTATGTTTTTGTCCTTCCATTCAGAGACATCCTTGACACCGGTTATGCCCCCATAAACCACCAATGTTATTGCTATCATGGGCGTGACAAATATGAGGTTGTATACCAACAGCATGGGCAGGGTTTGGAGCAGCTCCATGGCTGACAATATGCCCCCGGCTATTATGTAAGGGCCTATGGTGCATGGCAGAAGGAATACGGTGACGAAAGCCCCGACTATGAACGCACCGCTCGGTGACGTTATCCCGTTTATTATCTTCTTTACCTTGGGCCTGAGCGACATGGGCATCTCGGTTCCTATGCTGCCCGGCTTGTAGCTGAAGAAGTCCCTTATGTTCAGTATCCCCAGGACTATTGCTACCACGCCCAGCACCTGGTACAGCAAAAGCCTTATGGACGTTAACGCCTGTATGAACTGGAAGAACTTTATTATGACCAGACCGTAAACCATGTACAGGACGTATACAGAGAGCGTGAATGCCAGCCCTGCCAGCAGTATGTTCTTCCTATTCTTGGGGTTGTATGTTATTATGGCTATAAGCATCAGGCTAAGCACGGCCAGAGCGCAAGGGTTCACGGCATCTACTGCTGCCAGCGAGAATATCTTTGCCCATGTCATCTCGCCTGCCACACCGCTTGGGCCACCTGTTTGGTTGGTAGTGTTGATAGGCTGGGTCCCTCCATCCATCGGGGCTTCCCCGTTCCACTGGAACAGCCAGCCGCTGAACGATGCGGCATGCTCGAACTCGACCTCAGACCCGGAAAGTGCGACCTTTACGGGCTCGGTCATACTGTATCTGGTTGTTTCCAGGTATGATGCTATGTTATCCGTGGTAAGTAATCCCCTCAGGACATTGTTGGCGGTATTCTGGTCGGATGTCCTTATGAGAATCCTCCCGTCGGACCATATCTTTGGCCTTCCAGGAATGGACGAAAAATCAAGGCTCTCGAATGGAACAGACGAATCCAATAGAGGGCATGGATTCCCTCTGTTTTCCTGCAGCTTCTGCCTGCTGTTCTGTTCTATTGGCGTGTCACCCACTATGTTTGAGCCTTTGTCCAGTATCATCATCGGTATCCCGTAACCACTGCCGTATTCCTCATTATACTCCGTCATCAGTGGGGCGTTCACTTGCTGCTGGTATATCTCATATTCTATTATGATAATGTTCCCAAGCTCCTCTTCCAGGCCAGTCAGGACCAGGCTGTCCACTTTGGCGCAATGCGGGCAGCCTACCCCTGTGAAATATGTGAAGCAGGTGTAATCGCTCTGCGCCTGGGCTGTCTGTGGAACCAACAACATGGCCATGAAAGCCAGCAATACAACGGCATTCGGTCTTACCATACAGTAAACTTCCCCTGAAACCGTATATAAATTTAAGTTTCAGAATGTGAAACTGTAAGCATGGAACACCCGAAGAAGATAATAACAAGCTCCATAGTTATTGTGATATTTGTTCTATTGGTCACACTGAGTTCCTGGTATGTGTGGAGTGAAATCTATTTTGGCAATGTCTGCTCGTGCACAATCCCCCTGCCCATGCTGATACCGGTGCTTGCATCCATAGGGTTGCTTACAGGGACGCTTTTCTATTATATCATGTCCCCCAAAAACGGGACGAAAAAGATTAACAGGGCAATACTACTGAAGATGCTCGACAAGAAAGAGGCAGCTATCGTTGATGCCCTTCTTGATAACAGGGGTGAAATAACGCAATCCGCCGTGGGCTCATTGACGGGCTTGTCCAAGGTCAATGTCTTCAGGACAGCAGAGAGGCTGGCGAGGAAAGGCATGATAGAGAAGGAGCAACACGGGAAGACCAACATGCTGAGATTATCTGGTGAGATAATGGACGCGTTCTGCTGACTACCCGCCGAATATCATCTTGACAGCAAACATGAAAGCTATGCCGATTATGAAGAAGCCGAACGCTGCCATCGACTTCCCCTTGCTTATCTCTTTGTGGAGCTCGGGTATGAGGTCTGATGCTGCTATGTATATGAAGCCGCCGGCTGCGAGAGGCAGCAGGTATACCTGGAACCCCCCAAACTCTGCGAGGAAGAACCCAATCACGCCGCCTATTATGCTGGTAAGCTGCGAAGCGAAGTTGTACATCAGCGCTTTCCTCTTCTCCATACCGCCGTAAACCAGGACGCCGAAGTCCCCCAACTCCTGTGGGAGCTCGTGCGACAGTATCATGATTGTCGTTATCCCGCCGAACACAGGGTTGATGAAGAAGCTGGCCGCTATTATCAGGCCGTCTATGAAATTATGTATGCCGTCGCCGAATAGTATGAGGTATGTGTAAGGGTGCACGTCGCATTTGCCCTCATGGCAGTGATGCCAGTAAAGGAACTTCTCCATGAGGAAGAAAAGGGAGAATCCGCTTATCACTATGAGGAAAGTGGCGTTAATCTCCATGGCTTCTATTGATTCCGCTATCAGGTGCAGGAACGCCCCGCCAAGCAATGCACCTGCTGAGAAACCTACAAGTACGAACACTATCTTCTGCAGCGTCTTCTCCTTGCACAGGAATGAAAGGGCCCCGGTGAGCGCTATAAGCGAGTTAATGAATGTGGCCGCTATTATCAGGAGCAATATCCCGTAATCCATTATAACATATTGCCATGATTTTATATTAATCAGAGTGTGCGAGGACCTCAGAAGCAATCTTCTGGAACATTTTCTTCTTGCCTCTGTCATAGGATACTATTGGCTTCATCCCAACGTTTGCCTTGACGAACTCCTTGTCATACGGTATCTTGCCGATTATGGGTATCCCGGCGCCCTTCGCGAAATGTTCGACCCTCTTCGTGAATGCATTGTTTATATCGTGCTTGTTTATCACCAACCCGTACGGTATGCCGAAGTGCTCAACCACCCTGAGGACCCGTTCAAGATCGCTGAAAGCGGACGGGGTCGGTTCCGTGACAGCCACGACATAGTCAGACCCCGTTATCGAAGCTATGACAGGGCAACCTATGCCGGCAGCTGCGTCAATCAGCATGATTTCTGCCCCCTCCTTTCTGCCGATGTCCTCAGCGGTCTTCTTGGTGACGAATACTATCTTTCCGGAACCGGATTCGCCCATCTTTAGCTGCCCTGAGACTATGCCGAAGCCGTATCTGGTCTTTCCTGTCCCTATCTTCGCATTCATGGCCTTCTTCAGTACTATGGCATCCCGGGGGCAGACCAGCTCGCATGCGCCGCAGCCCTCGCAAAACATCCTGTCGAAAACCGGCATGTCCCGTTCGTCATCCCATTCGATTGCATTGAAGTTGCACACATCAACGCATTTCTTGCAGCCATTGCATCTGCTTTCTATCAGCTCTGCCTTCTCGTTGGTGGTTATCTCCTTCCACGTGTCGTAATCCGAATCCTTCAGACCCAGGCTGAGGCCTAGGTTGGGCGCATCCACGTCACAATCCACAGTTATTACCTTCCTGCTCTCGGCGAGCACCATTGCGAGCGATGATGCCAGCATTGATTTCCCGACGCCGCCCTTGCCTGAAGCTATCGTTATGATTTTCATGAAATCACCCGTTGCCATCCAGGCCTGATATGTATGATGCCATGTTCTCTATCCCACTGTCCCTGACAGGCTTGCCTTTGGAATAACTGTCTATGACGGACTTGCTGTACGGTATGCTGGCTATTATCTCGCTCCCGTACCTCTTGGCAACATCCTCTATGAGCCCCGGGTCCCCGATATCAGACCTGTTCAGCACTATCTTTGCGGGTATGCCCAGAACCTTGAGCAGCTTCATGACCAGTTTCAGGTCATGTGCCCCCAGTTGTGTGGGCTCTGTTACAGCTATGGCCATTTCGTTGCCTATAAGTGCGGATATCACGTCGCAGTGCGTACCGGCTGCAGTGTCTGTTATTACGACATCATAATCGCTGCTCTTTTCCTCCACCTCTTTCTTCGCGGCGCTGACCACGAACTCCGAGAGCATCTGCCCTGGTATCATGTCCCCGCCTATCATGTCCACGTTCCCGTTGTTGCTTGTGTATATGTGCCCTATGTCTTTCTTTGATTTGCTTATCGCACCTGACGGGCATGCTATCATGCATGCGCCGCATCCGTTGCATTGGTCAGCGATGAATATGGGGTTTCTTTCCCTTACCTGGACAACCGCATTCATCTTGCAGACCTCAGAGCACCTGCCGCATCTTGTACACTTGCTCATGTCCCATTTCGGGACCATATGCGTCACTGTGCCGATATTCTTCCTTTTGGATGACAGTATTATGTGGTCGTTAGGGCAGTCAACATCCGCATCAAACAGGAGCACCCTTCTGTCCTTGGATATGTACGATGCCAAAGAGGTTGCTATCGTGGATTTGCCTGTCCCTCCTTTGCCGCCAGTTATTGCTATCCTCATATTCCCTCCTGGTGGGTTGTACAGGCGTCGCCTATATCAGCTTTCTTCATGTTCCCCTCTTTCCAGTTATTGAACATGCCCTTCACGGTCTCAGCGTCGCCCACGTAGACGTCTATGCCGAGCTCCTTGCACAGAACCACTGCCCTGGGACCCAGGTCCTTGCATAGGAGCACGTCCGCCCCATGCTCTTTCATGATCTCAGGCGGCAGGCCGGAGCCTCCCATGTGCTCGCTCGTGTTGTCAATGACATCCACGAGATTTCCATGCTCATCCAGTATCGTGTAGGTCATGCACCTGCCGAAATGCTGCGCCACGCTGTCTTCCAGCCCCTTCTTCCCGTCCGTGGGTATTATTATCCTCATCATATCACCTCCTGAATCTATTTTGCAGCCAGCTGCTCTTTGCGCCTGGTTTTGGATATATCTAGGTATGTGGGGCTTCAGGTCAATGAGTGGTGTGCCTTCTATCGCGTCAAGCCCCTTCACGACCAGTATGTTGCCCTTCCTTTCCACCAGCTCTGCGGGGGAGTATCCTATTGGGTTGGGCCGGTTGGGTGTCTGGTCGTGACAGTCCGTGCGGCTTCGCATCCCATGGGGGTAAGCACTGACAATGAGAATCCCGCGATTCATGAAGCCAATAAAGCATGTTAAGGTGTGAGAACCCCCCTATGTCCCGGAGCCCTCTCTTGAACCCTTTGAATACCCCTATCTCTGACACGTCATCACCGCCTTGGGGCGGGGCTTCTGAACTGTTACTGAACGGTGAATGTGTGATTCCTATTGGTCTTATGCAATATTGCCCGTCCTTGATCGAACAGTCTATGTGCTCTTTCATATGATGCATATCCTTATCTGCAGCGTATTAGCTCTTACTGCTGGGGTCCGCCTCTTGAGCCGCCGGGCACGCCTACGCCCATCGGCCCTGTCGGGCCACTGACCTTCTGGAGCTCACCGTTGGAGAACTTCTCTACTGCTTCCTTTATCGTGCCCTCTCCCTGGTAGACATCTATCCCAAGCTGGCTGAATACCTGGAATGCCCTGGGGCCCATGTTGCCGGTTATAACAGCCTTGACACCTCTGTCGGCAACTATCTGGGCAGCGCTTATGCCTGCGCCACCCATCTGCGCGTTGGCTGTGTTCTCGACGTCTTCCACGCCTTTTATCTCCTTGCCGTCCAGCTCCACTATGACGAAGTTTGGGCACCTGCCGAACCTTGCGTCCACATGGCTGTCTATGCCTTTGCCAGTGGCGCTTATTCCTATCTTCATTTTATTACCTCCTTTGGTTTGACTCAGTATGTCCATCTTCAGCTTCTCCAGCTTCCTTATCTCATCATTTATGTTCTTTATCTCTTCAGACACCGAAACCGCCTCTGAATCCCCTTCCCATGCCGCGTCCCATGAAAGTGAAATGGCCTCCTTCTATTCGGATTGCCTTCCCGTTAACCAGCGCTTCTGCTACCTTTTTCCTTGCCGATTCAAGCAGCCGCTGAAACGTGGGCTGGGATATTCCCATCTTCTTCGCTGCCCCGGTCTGGTTCATCCCCTCGAAATCGTTAAGTCTGATGGCCTCGAATTCGTCTACAGTCAGGACTACCTCGTCCAGTTGTCTCATCCGAATCCCGGCCGGTTTAAAGTAAGTGATGTTGGGCTCCAACCACACCCGTCTGGCTATCCTTGGTCTTGGCATCTCAATACGTCCTTATTTCTTTTTGTTGTCCAGTTCTTTTATCCTTTGTTCTATGGCTTTAATGTCTTCCTGCATGGTACTGATGTCCCTCTGCAGGAGTTCCTTCTCTGCCTTGAGGTCAGCAAGCTCATCCTGCCTGCCGTAGCTGCGCTGGTAGGGAGAGTATCCCTGTGCAGCTGCGGGCACTACCAGGGCAGGCGCGTAGCCTGTCCATCTCCAGCCGCGTCCGAAACCTCGGCCCCTACCAAAGCCACGACCCAAACCCCTTGCGGGAATAGGGTTGGCAAATCCTGGCCTGTTATATCC
>QMZP01000022.1 GCA_003663225.1 Candidatus Aenigmatarchaeota archaeon
CTCCCAAGCTGCTGGAGAGGACGGTATCGCTCGTGATAGAGAACAGGCTGGACAGGGTGGTGATACTGGGCGATGTGAAGCACAGGGTGCCGGGACTCAGCTTCCAGGAGGAGAGGGAGGTCCCACACTTCCTGAACGCGCTCAGCAAGGAGGCAACGGTCGAGATAGTGCCCGGGAACCATGACTGCGGGCTTCGCAAACTGGTGCCGAAGATTAAGATGCACAAGTCGTCGGGGTTTATGCTTGATGATGTCTACCTCATGCACGGCCAGACATGGCCTTCCAAGGACTTCTTAGATGCCACGCATGTGATGATGGGGCACAATCACCCACTGGTAGGGTTCTGGGACAAGCTCGGTTACGTGTGGAGGGAGAGGGTGTGGGTCAAGGCAGGGCTGGTGAAATCCAGAATAGAGGCCAAATACGGCAGCCATGACAGTATGCCCAGAGCCGTGATAATGCCTGCATACAACGATATGACAGGAGGCAGGGCGCTGAACAGCAAGGACGATACCGGATTCATGGGCCCCATAGGGGGGTGTATAAGGAAGTCCAGCACAGAGATATACATGCTCGACGGGACTCATATAGGCAAGCTGTCGGGCCTCAGGAAGATATGATGCTGCCGGCTTCAGTCGCGCCAGAACCTCTTGTTCTTTGCGTACAGCAGTTCCTCGCGGAGTATGTCCTTCAGCAGCTCGTCCCCGTCTGTCTGCTTCCTCAGTATCCTCGCAGCGGTCCGCGGCCCTATGCCCCTGCCTGACTGGGCTATGACCGCCCTGTGGCCTGATGCCGAGACCAGGCTGGCGCTGTCAGAGAGCCTGTCCAGGTGGGCGTTCTCCTTGCGGCTGAACCCCTCCCTGCCGCCCCTCTTGATGCACCTGTTAAGGAGCAGCTCAGCGTCCATGTTCTTGGCACCCGTCACGGCGAGCAGCCTGGAGTGGCAGTTCACGCAGTGCAGGTCCTTCGGAAGGGAGCTGACGGAATATGTTATGCCTGTGCCGCAGTTGGTGCAGAGCATCCTGACCCTGGTGTTCATTATCCTGTCCTTGAAGACCTTGAACACCTCCATGTCAGGCTTCTTGGTAGCCATTATCTCGTACCTCCTCTCCAACGCGGAGCGGCCCATCGGCGACAGCCCGGGCAGCACCATGAGCTTCAGCTTGCCTGACTTCAGCCTATTTATGAAAGACTTCGCCCCATCTATGTCCAGCTTCTCCTCCATGACCTCATGCAGGGCCTCGTTGTTGGGCGGCATGTCCTTGTATGACTCTATCACCTTCTTCAGGTATCCCGGCCCGAAGTCGGCGTCCCTGGATATTATGCCGAGCCTCTGAGCGACGTGCAGGAACCTCCACCTGTACAGCTCCGTGTTGGGGAGAGTCAGCTTCATTATGGCCTCTATCGTGCCGGGGTCCATGCCCTTCATCATGCTTATCACGTCCTCTACAGAGCCGTGCTGCATCTTCAGTATTATCCTGTAAGGGTCTGTCTTCAGCCCCACGGAGCCGAATTTGGTTATGAGCAGGCTGGACAGCACCCTGCCTATTGTATCATTCACCAGCGAGCCGAAACATGAGTGGATGACTATGTCAAGCCCGTCCTCGGATGGGCTGTATTCTATCAGTATGTTGTTGTCATCAGGCACGAATCCGAAATCCATCTGTTCCTTGATATATTTGCACATCTTCAGCGCGGTCTCGCCGTTGACAGGATAGCTCTCAGATATATGCCTGGCACACGCTGCTACAGGATTGCCAGAGGCCAGGAGCTTGCTTATTTCAGAGCGCATCCTGCCCACGCCCTGCGCTATATCCATGGGCACAGGTATCAGCTCGCCTTCCCAGGCGGGTATGGCAGCCTCTATGCCCCCCATGGGCTCGACCATTATCTTGTTCCTCAGGACCTCGAGTATGCACCACGCCCTGCCCTTGACTATGAATCCGGTGCCAGGGGAGCCGTGCAGGGCCATGAATTCCGCATCAAGGGTCCCAACAGGCTGGTTCGATACAACATCGAATACCTGGTAGTTCTTGGAATCTGGTATGGTCGACAGGTTGCGGTAGTAATATTCCCACGCCCTTCTCCTGCGTTTTATTATTATGTCCGTCTTTGGGGTCTTCCTGTCCACAGCGGATGCCTTGCCCGGCTCCGGCGGGGACTTCTCATCGTTCAGCCATATGAACCCCAGCCTCTGCATCAGCATGCACACCTGGAGGAACTCAGGCTCGGTCAGGTCCCTGAAAGGCCATGCCCGCTTGACCGTCTTGAAGGCCTTCTCGTACGATATCCCGTATTCGTCTAAAGAGAGCCCTACTATCTGGTGGCCGAGCACGTCCATGGACTTCCCGTAAACGCGCGTCGGCTCTATCTTCCCATGTGTCGCATAATCTGCTATCACAGCAGACTCGAAGCAGTCGTCGGGCTCTGACGCTATTATCACGCCGTCTGATATGCCCGTGGCAGTATGGCCTGACCTGCCCACCCTCTGGGTGAGCTTGGACACCTGCCTGGGGGACATGTACTGCAGTATGAAGTCGATGTGGCCTATGTCTATACCAAGCTCCAGTGATGACGTGCATACAAGGGATTTGATGTCCCCCTTCTTGAACTGTTCCTCCGCCTCTATCCTGACGTTCTTGGAGAGGGAAGAGTGGTGGGTCTCCACCTTAAGGCCGGGGTCGAGAACCATGAGCCTCGAAGACAAGACCTCTGCGGATTCCCTGGTATTCGTGAACGTGAGGACGGATTCCTTCTCCTTTATCAGGGTCTCTATCCTGCGTATCCTCGCGGTTATGGATGGGCCCATGAAGACCTTGCTTGACATCTCCCTGTCCTTGGTCGTGACCTTCGGTGATTCCACTATCAGGCTCATCTTGCGGAGGTTCATGGCATTGACTATATTGCATTCCTTCCCCCCGGTAAGGAATCCTGCAACCTTATCAGGGCTCCCTATAGTGGCCGATATGCCTATCATCTGGGGATGAATAGGTTTGGCGGATTTGCCTGGTTCGTCCAGGCCGTCCTTTCCCCCGTTGCTCTCCCTTATCACCTCTTTCAGCCGTTCCAGACCTATGGAGAGCTGGACGCCCCTCTTCCCGTCCACTATCTCGTGTATCTCATCCACAACAACATGCCTTACATTGCCCAGATGGGCTCTCATGCGGCTTCCTACCAGGATTGCCTGGAGCGTTTCCGGAGTAAGGATAAGCAGGTGCGGCGGGTTCTCGGCCTGCATGCTCCTCTCGTACTGGGTGGTGTCGCCGTGCCTGACAGAGGCATCGAAGCCGAGCTCGTTCGACCACCAGAGCATGCGCTTCAGAAGGTCCCTGTTGAGGGACTTGAGCGGGGTTATGTATAGGATAGATATAGGATTGTAATCCTCCTCTAACAGCTTGTCGAACAATGGCAATAGCACAGACTCTGTCTTGCCCAACCCGGTCGGGGCTATTATCATGGTGTCCCTCCCGCTGTGTATGGATGGTATGCCCTTAAGCTGGATATCGGTAGGGCTGCCGAATCCCCTCTTCTTTATGGCGTCCTGCATCCTCTTTGACAGAATCCCGAATACCATGCTATCATATCCCGGTACGTTGACATACGCATCGACATAGGTTCGTACCGGTATACAATTAGATATAGGAAGGCCCTTTAAAAAGGACATGTTTCCCGCGCTATACCATGATAGCGGTTGGCATACTTTTAACCAGCCTGCGACAATATATTATCATGATGCCCAGAAGGGAGGCCGTTCTTGCTACAGTCCCGGCGCTGGTTGCTCTCTCGGTGCTGATATCCACGGCACTGGCCAGCCCAGGCATAGAGCTTAGGATAGAGGATAGTCAGGGGAATTACACGGTAAATGAGGGCATCAGGGGTTCCATACTCCTCATATACGACGAGTACATACCCCCGACAGCTGTGCTATACAGTTACGTTGATGGCCAGTTCGCATCCCAGGTATCCCTCAGCGACAAGCTCCATGAATCATCATATTATACATTCGTGACCCGCCCCTTCTCTTATGATGTGGTGGCGAGCGGTCTGAACACGTGGACCGAATACCCGGAACAGGCGTTCGACTACTCCATAGATGTCAGCGGCACGTGCGGCGACCCGGACGTGTGTTGCAACGTCACCGCAAACCCCCCGACGTGCTGGTGTGACTGCAAACGGACCGGGGGTGACGCGTACTGCGGGGACAACAGCAACCCTTCATCATACCCGTGCGACTGGCAGATAACGCAGAGAATACCATTCGCCAGCGACACTGTGAAGGGAAGCGAGGGCCTCAAGTTCATACAGGACTTCTCCTTTGCGGACATACCGGCGGATTCCAATAATGATGAGGTGTGGGCAGAGATAGCCAACACCAATCCCGAGGTCAGGACCACCATGAGGGAGGCATGCGGCAGCCAGATGTACATGGGCCATGCGGTCCTGCAGGACGGCTGGGTCCACCAGAGGCAGCTAAACCCGGGCAGCTGGCTAACCTCTGGGTTTGACAAGTACACCAACATAGAGCCATTCGACCACAGGTCTCTCATAGGAGAGGGCAGGAGGATGTTCGCTGACAGCAACATAGGCGGCATATACAAGGACGATGTCTACCAGGTGTACAACGATGGGGCTGTATGGAACGGGACAACAGGATACATAAGGATATTCAACTACGACCCGTCTTCGGTATACTACATAACCTACATGCCTCCGAACGGCCCGAAGCTGTGCGCATACACGGATGTCCGGAACGAGGGGCAGGAGGCATGGAGCGCGAACAACTCGTACAACGGGGCATGCTCCTTCAGCGAGCCCTACACAAGGCAGTTCTCGGAATACCAGCTGCCCCAACCGCCCGACTGCCCGCCTGACACGGAGGAGTGCGAGAAGAGTGTGAACGATTATGTCGTGGTGAAGACATATGACCCCAGCGGCTCTGTCTCAGTCCTATACAACCAGGATACCATGACCGTCACAGGCACCACCAGTTCAAGGCAGCTCACCAACTCGTATTCAGACACCATAAACCTGAACAGCTTCTCGGGCCTGAAGTCAGACCAGAAGGGCAACCATGTGCTCAGGATTGAGCTGTGGTCAGGGGGCTCTGTCATAGCATCGAACAGCAGCGTGTTCCGCGTGTGCAACGACAGCGACAGGGACGGTTATTGCGGCATAGGTGACGGCGGCCAGGACTGCGATGATTTCGACCCGGACAGGAACCCGGGCGAGGCCGAGAAATGCAACGGGATAGATGATGACTGCGATGGCGTGATAGACAACGGGTTCTTCATGTTCGGCAAGCAGATGGGCTCGCCATGCGGCGGGGCCCCGAACACCGCGTGCCAGGGCGTGTGGGTGTGCACCCAGGACGGCACTAACGCCACATGCTTCAGGGAGCACGGACCGGGAGAACTATTCGAGGTGTGCGACAACAACATAGACGATGACTGCGACGGGGAGATAGATGAGATAATGACGCTCGAAGGGGGCCCGGCATGCTGGTGCAAGATAGGCGAGACAAGGGCATGCGGGAGCAACATAGGAGCATGCAAGTCCGGTGTCATGACGTGCGTCATGGGAGGTGACGGCAAGCCTGCCTGGAGCAAGTGCATAAGCGGTACCATGCCGGCTGAAGAGGTCTGCAACAACGAGGATGACGACTGTGACGGCGAGATAGACAATGTCGGTGGCGGCAACAGCAGGGAGTCAACCGCATGCGGCTGCTACGGTGATGGCATGCCCATGCCGGAGGAATGCAACGAGATAGACGACGACTGCGACGGCAAGATAGATGAGGGAATGAATTGCTGTACGGACGGGGAGACAAGGCCGTGCGGTTCCGATGTCGGGGCTTGCAGCAAAGGCGTGCAGACGTGCATAGCTGGCTCATGGCATAGGAGCGAATGCGAAGGCGGGGTCACTGCAAAGGCCGAGATATGCTACAACAATGAGGATGATGACTGCGACGGGCTTGTTGACGAGGGCTGTGAAGTGAATTACACTTGCCAGAACGGGATACAGGACCTCAACGAGGACGGCATAGACTGCGGCGGTCCGTGCCCAAACCAGTGCTCTACAGGGCCATTATGGATGATAATAGCAGGCGTCATGATACTTGTGATGCTCGGCATATGGTCGTTCGTCATGAAGCAGAGCGGGGACTGAGCTCAGGGCTTCCCCACATCGACTGAGAGACCGTCCCTGGCAGCAATCGTCTTGATGCCGGTCTCCTTTTCTATCCATTTGGCCTCGTGGCCTGCCCTGTTTATCATTCTTATGCCGAAATGGTGAAGCACTGCCATGCCTGGATTGGCCTCTGCTATCAGCTTCCTGGCATCATCAGAGTTCATGTGCTTGGGCCATGTTATGCTTCTTGGCCTTAAGCAGTTTATCAGCAGGCAGTCGCATCCCTTGAAATGGCCGGGCTGGCTGTCGAAATACTCGCCGTCGCCTGTGAAACCTATCGTGGATGAGCCCCTGAACACGAAGCCCAGACCATCGGGCTCGCTGTGGTCAGTGGGCACAGCCTCAATGCTTATTCCCCCCACGTCCACAACATCACCAGGCTTAACCACGAATATGTCCTTCACTGCCTTTTTATGGTACGGGGACACCACGGGTCTGAAGCCGTCAGAGCCGTCAAACACCGTCTTGTTTGAAAGCAGGAATCCGCGCTTTACCTTCGCCCCCATGGTCATGCCCTCTATCACCATCTCTGAGTCTATGGAGTGGTCAGGATGGGCATGGGATACCATGACGCCGTCCAGCTTTGAGATGTCCACCCCGTATTGCTTGGCCCTTACCAGCGCGCCCGGGCCCGGGTCTACGTGGAGCATGTACCCGTCCATCTCGAGAACCCAGCCTCCGCTGGCACGTATCTGGTTTATCACTGCAAAACGCCCGCCGGCTGTTCCCAAGAACTTTATTTTCGCTGTCACAGGAACACCTAGGTCGTCTTCTTCCATCTCGGGCCGTCCTCGGTGTCCTCCAGTATTATGCCCATTCCACCGAGCTTGTCCCTTATCTTGTCAGCCCCTTCCCAGTCCTTCTGCTTCCTTCTCTCTTCCCTGTCGAGTATAAGCTTCCTTATCTCTTCCGGGGCGTCCTCCGGCTTCTTCCACTCACCGGTTTCGGACAGCCTCAGCCCAAGGACCTTGTCAAAATCCATCATCTGCTCCAGGGCCCTGCTTCCTGCCCCTGCCTTGTTGGCCTCCCTTACGAAATCGAAAACAACCGATAGGGCTTCAGGGGTGTTGAGGTCGTCATCCATTGCCTTCTCGAAGCCTTCCTTCGCTTTCTTTGCGATTCCCTCGATGCCCTCGCCATCCTCGCCGTCCCTGGCATTGGAGACGAACTCCCTCAGCCTGTCAACTGCCTGCTTGGCTGACTTCAGGGCCTCGCCTGTCATGTTGAGCTTCTGCCTGTAATGGCTCGCTAACAAGAGGTATCGTATTGCCATCGGGTCATGCCCGGACGGCTTGGCTGTGTTGCCTGGCTTGTCCGGACCGCCTTTCCCCTTAAGCAGGTCGCGCAGGGTATAGAAGTTGCCCCGGCTCTTGGACATTTTCTGGCCGTCCACCATGAGATGTTCGTTGTGCATCCAGTATCTGACGAACTGCTTGCCTGTAGCGCCCTCGCTCTGTGCTATCTCATTCTGATGGTGGGGGAATATGAGGTCAACACCCCCCGTGTGTATGTCCAGCGTCGGACCCAGATACTTCATGCTCATGGCAGAGCACTCTATGTGCCATCCGGGCCTTCCCTTCCCTATGCTGGTTTCCCAGAAGACGTCGCCATCGTCCTTGTCCCAGAGCTTCCAGAGAGCGAAATCATGGGCATGTTCCTTGTCATACTCGTCATTCTTCACCCTGGCGCCCGCCTTGAGCTGGGCCTTCTCCAGGTGGGCCAGCTCTCCATATGACGGGAACTTGGATATTGAGAAGTATATGGCATCCTTGCCCTTGTATGCATACCCCTTCCTTAGCAGGGCCCCGACTATATCCACCATCTCATTTATGTGGTCAGTGGCTTTGGGGTACCGCTCAACCCTCTCTATGTTCAGCGTATCAAGGTCCTCGAAGAATATCTTGGTGTACTTCTCCGTGTATTTGGAGAGGGGCATACCCTGTTCCCTGGAGTTCCTTATGGTCTTGTCATCGACGTCGGTTATGTTCATTATGTGCTTGAGCTTGAACCCCCTGTACTTCAGGTATCTCCGTATGATGTCAGTCGCTACGTATGCCCTGAAGTTGCCTATATGGGCATAGTCATAGACTGTCGGTCCGCAGGAGTACATCCTGACCTCGTTGCCGCTCTGGGGTCTAAATTCCTCCTTCTTCCTGGTAAGCGTGTTGTAGAATCTTAGCACCATAGAAACATGTGGGGCTCAGGGGTTAAAAAATTATCAGAATGCCCGGGAAAAGCTTTATATTTATATGGAATCTAAAGATGTGCTATGAAAGCTGAAAAAGCAGCCAAGCCCAAGAAGGCAGAGAAGGAAGCCCCCAAGAACGAGAACGCAACCATATTGTCGTTCAGGAGGGGCAGGCACACCCAGACTATGAACCAGTTCCTGCTGGAGGTGAAAGGTATTGATACAAGGGCGAAGGCGTCATCCTACATAGGCAGGCGCGTGGTTTGGACCAGCCCGGGCAGGCTGAAGAAGCAGATATTCGGGAAGATAACGACAGCGCATGGTAACAGCGGCGTGCTCAGGGCACGGTTCAGTAGGGGGCTGCCGGGAACAGCGATAGGCAGCAAGGCAGAGATCCTGGAATAGATTTAAAACAGACTTACAACTACTTCTCATGAAGATAGCCATCCTTTCTGACATACATTTCGGCTTCGCCCCGACAAGGGAACAGGAAAGCGACCCTTATGATGCTGTAGCAGAGGTCGCGCGAAGGGCCAAGGACGCTGACGTGTTCATAGTGCCAGGCGACATATTCGACATGAAGGTCCCCAGCCCGGAGACCCTGGCCAAGGCAATGGAGTCAATGGCTCTGCTGTCGATGGGCGACCAGCCTGAAATCGTGAGGACGCTAAACGGTAAGAGGATAGAGAACCACCCTTCATCGCGCGTAGTGGCCATACATGGCACACATGAGCGCAGGGCAGACGGGCTCATCAACCCTGTCCACATAATGGAGAAGGCGGGCTTCCTGCTCCACCTGGACCGCAACGGGGTAGTGCTTGGGAAGGGTGACGAGAAGATAGCCATACAGGGGCTCTCAGGCGTGCCTGACCAGTATACCGAAGAAGAGCTGAGGAAATGGGGACCGAAGCCCGTGGAAGGATTCAACGTTTTCATGCTGCACCAGAACATGACCGAGTTCATGCACAGCAAGGTCGAGCATACACTGGACAAGGGAAAGCTGC
>QMZP01000023.1 GCA_003663225.1 Candidatus Aenigmatarchaeota archaeon
ATCCAGGACAAGGACGTGCACCGATTTGAACAGCTGCGGGACGGTTCTGAGCAAACCTGCCACGACCGAAGCATGCGGTGTAACAACCTGTACCGAGGACTGGAACTGCACCGGGTGGTCGGGATGCCAGAACGGATTCATGCACAAGAACTGCACGGACCTCAACGAATGCGGCACCACCCTCAACAAGCCAGCCACCCTGCAGCCCTGCACAACCACTGGAGAATGCGCGGTAGATAGCGACTGTGATGACGGTGATCCATGCACGAATGACACTTGCGGGGGCGACCCGCTGACGTGCTCCAACACGGAGATAACGTCATGCGTTGATGGTGACGGCTGCTGCCCTGTACTATGCGACAATACCAATGACGACGACTGTGTTGCTTGATTACTTTCTTATCTTCCCTCTTCTCTTGGTTATCTTTATCCTGGTCACCCTTGACGGGTCCTTCTTGCTTACGTCCTTGACGATTATTATGAAGTTCTTCAGCTTTATCGCGTTCCCGGGCTTGGGGTTTCCATTGAACCTTGCTGATACCATCTCCGACACGTCCTTGGCCTTTGTCTTGACAGGGATGCCTATCCATTCCTTCAGGTCTTGGACAGGCGTGTCACCCCTCACAATGGCGGTCTTCTTGTCTATGAAATGCATGCGGAAACGCCTTTTGTCAGCTTCGTCATATATCTCCCCAACTATCTCCTCCAGAAGGTCTTCCATGGTCACGAGCCCCACGACCCTCTTCTTTCTGTCTCTTACTATCGCCATGTGCATGGCGTTCTCCCTGAGCTTGTCGAACACGCTGTCCAGCTTTTCGTCATCCATCACGAAAATCACGGGAGATATGACCTTTATTATCGGAATATCCATCTCCTTGGATTTTATGTGCTTCAGTACGCTCCTCAGGTTTATTATCCCTATTATCTTGCGCGTGCCGTGCGCATAGACAGGCATCCTCGAATACCGCGTCTCGAGCATCTTGGATATTGCCTCTATGAGCATCTGGTCCGATGTGAGGGATATCATGTGCTTCCTCGGTATCATGACCTCCTTCACACGTATGTCGCCGAAGTCTATCACGTTCTGCATCATCTCCTCTTCATCCCTTTCTATCACGCCGGCTTCCTTGCTCAGCGAGAGCGCTGCTATGAGCTCCTCCTCCGTTATCTTGCTCTTAACGCTGCGCATGCCGGTCAGCTTGAGCACGCCCTTGCTCACACCCTCTATTGCTATTATCACCGGGTACAATACCATGGTGAGGGCATACAGCGGCCTTGCCAGAACAAGGGATGCCTTCTCGTTCTTCTGGTGGAAGTATGATTTCGGCGTTATCTCGCCGAATATCAGTATTAACAGTGTCATTATTCCCGTGGCTATCCCCACGCCAGTGCTGCCGAAAGCGTCTATAGCCACAACGGTTGCTATGGACGCCGCCGCTATGTTCACGACGTTGTTGCATATCAGTATCGTCACGAGCAGCCTGTGCGGGTTGTCCTTGAGCCTTTTGAGCGCTTTTGCTCCCTTCTTTCTCGACCTCACAAGCTTCCTTACCTTTATGTTGCTCAGGGAGAACAGCGCTATCTCAGAGCCCGAGAACAATCCCGAGAGCAGCAAAAGGATGACCAATGTGATGTAAAGATGCAATGCCATCTATACCACACCTTATAATTGTATAGGCGCTATAAATCGGTTGCTTCCGGCATGGTATATATGTATTTCTTGCCTGAAACGGATACATCAAAAAGAATACTATCCAAAACATCCTTTGCAAGACAACAATGCTTATAACCGGCCGGGACCAATTAGATGTTGAGTAAAGTTTTAACAGAATGATGCAGCGCCATGTGCTGCGGTTTATATAACTTGGAGTGACAATGATGGAGAATGCCAGCAATCTTGGACAGCAGATCAAGACATCTAAGGACTCTCTTTATGAGAAAATAGCACAGTTCCTTGACGCTCATCCGGAAGCAGTTGACATGAGCACGGAGGAGAGTGACAAGCTCTTCGAGCAGTGGCTCAGAGCCGGGAACTGAGGGCAACGCAAGAAACCGGAGCACCTTGCGGTGTTCCCATTCCTTAATTCTAATAGCCTTCTGCCTTCAGAATCTTTGAAATTGTCTTGTATAATATGCTTAAGTCCATGGCAAGGACGCCAAGTTCCCCTTTCTTCATGTAATTGTATATGTACTCGTAATCCGACAGCAGGGATGCTTTTGTTGTCCCCTTGTTCACCTGCACAATGCCTGTCAGGCCCGGCTTCAACAATGCCTTGCACGTCTCACCCTTCTCCATGACAGCGTCATAGTCTATCTTGGCCAGCGGCCTGGGCCCCACTAGGCTCATGTCACCCTTGAGCACGTTGAACAGCTGTGGCAGCTCATCAAGATAAGCCCTGAGGAGAAGCCTGCCTACGGCTGTGGCATTCTCCCTGTCCCGCTCGAGATGCTTGACCTTCTCCTGCCCCTTTCGTTTGGCCTCGCCGAGCACGTCCTTCCTGATGGTGTGGAACTTCAGTATGTTAAACTCCTTTCCGAGGGATACCCTCCTCTCCCTGTATATAAGGCCCTCTGTGTGATGCGTGCAGAATATCCTCTCTGCGATGATTGCCACTGCTATCAAAGCCATGACAGGGGAAAGTGCGAGTATGATAATGCCGGATGCTACCCTGTCGAATGCCGCCTTCAGCACTTTCTGCCTTAACGGCACCTTCATTTGCATCAGTTCATTCCTTGCTTCGGACGGGTTCATAAGGAATAAGTCCCTGCAGTCAATAAAACCTTAGCGGTCAGCGGGTTGTTTTTAAGCCCTGCTCCCAAGGATAATCCATGATAAAGGCAGTGCTCTTCGACATGGACAATACCATAATAGACTTCATGACTATGAAGCGCAAGTCCTGCGAGGCAGCGGCCAAAGCCATGATTTCTGCGGGCCTGAAGACGAGCAAGAAGCGTCTCATGGAGGAGCTCTTCGAGCTTTATGGGAAATACGGCATAGAGTACAACAGAATATTCCAGGAGCTGCTCAAGAGAATGATAAGCAAGGTGGATTACAGGATACTCGCCGAGGGTATAGTTGCCTACAGGCGCATGCAGGCAGGTTACGTGAAATCCTATCCAGATACCAGGAAGACGCTCATGAAGCTCAGGCGCATGGGCATAAGGCTCGGGATAGTGTCCGATGCCCCTTCAGTGAATGCATGGATACGGCTGGTAGAGATGGGACTTCAGGACATGTTCGACGTGGTCGTTACATTCCATGACACCAGGAAGACGAAGCCGTCCCCGAGGCCTTTCAGGCGGGCGCTCAGGGAGCTCCGCATACGTCCAAGTGAAGCGGTGTTTGTGGGGGATTGGGTGGAGAAGGACATAAAGGGCGCAAATGCGCTTGGCATGACTACTGTGTTCGCGAAGTATGGTGCTGTCATAGTATCTGACAAGGGTGGAAAGGTTAAGCCTTACAGGCCAGAAAACTCCTGCGCGGATTATGAGATAGATAAGATAGGTGACGTGTTGGGTGTGGTAAGGAAAGAGGATGCCTAAATCATATTCTTACGGCTGATATGTCGTGGTCTTGGCTGTTATAACCCCCATACCCTTTCGGGAGCCTGTCAATCCATAGGCTGGCATCCATGCCGTTATTCTGCAGGAAATCCACCTGGCTGAGGATGAACAGCTGCTTGAGCGCAGTGGCGAACATCCTCTGGCCCGGTTCCCTGTAGTCGTATTTCCCCACGTCGTTGCGTGGGATTGAACCATGTCTGGGGTCCCATATTCGGCCTATGACGGCCTCTATCTCTGCCTCGGACATGTCCCCCTCAAGGAAAGACCTCATCATGTCCCATCTTGGCGAATCCGGGGGAAGTTTCTCAAGTGCGGTGTTATTCAGGAACAGGCGCTCTGCCCCATGCTTGGTCGCCTCTGCTATAGTCACGTTCCCTAGCCCCTTGGGGTTCTTGTAGCCAGTGAATACCAGCCTACGAGACGCTAACACCCTGCTGATGCCGTCGAGGTTAGAACCCACGTTCCTCCATTCCAGCTCTCCATGCACGTATGTCACATTTCCGAAGCCGTTGGCATCGAGCAGCTCATTGACCCACGAGCGGACGTCGTCCCTGGGACTTACCCTGGTCCTGAAATACTCCCATCCCACGTCAGATGAGTCCCTGTAATTGTAGCCGGCATCCACGTCCTCCGGCTTGAGTTTATCGAACATGTATACCCTTACATTGGGCCTCTTCCTGGCGAAAGGCAGCGTGACCCTTCTGCCGAGATGGGAGCCTATATCGATCACGACATACTCCTCTGAGTCAGGTACGCACTCCGCCAGCATGCTCTCAAACACATCGTTATGTATCTCCTGCACACCCTGCTGCATGGACCTGTACGCATCAGCGAACACGTCGTCCCCCGACCTCGGGGGCTGGCAGTGGAACGGATCGCTCCTGTACCACGGGTATGCCCTTGCCAGATTGTCCATGTATCCCGGAAAATCAGCATCCCTGTAATCAGGCTCTATCCCGGGTTCGTCCAGGTGGCCGTATCTGCGCAAAAACCGTATAGTCCTTCCTTTTAGCCCTTCTAAATCCTCAGTTCTCATATGTCACCACAAGGCCTGACGTAAATGCTCCATCGCTGCTCATATCTGCCACCTGAGATGGTACCCCACTTTGCATTGCGTGTAGGTATCGTCGAGCTCACCGCTAACCAGCATCACATCATCACTGGCACGGTTATGCTTTCAGGCAGGCCCTTGCACTGCCTGCGAAAGCTGTCATGATTCTTGTTTTGACAGAAAGAAATAAAAACACTCCTTTTTTATTTTACCCCTTCAAGAATGTAACATGACGCTGAACAGGTTCCTCAAGGAGAAGAGACCGGGCATATCGAAGCTTGCAGAGTCCGCTGATTGTACGGAAAAGGAAACAGAAGATGGGACCAAGCCTGCGGGCACCGCCGAGGAGCGAGAAGCGAAAACACCTGCCAGGCAGGAGAAGATGCACGTGAAGCCGGCGCCTTTCAGAAGCCTCATAAAGAGCATGACGTTCTCCAATTCAAGGCTGGATTGCTTTGAGCAGTGCCCGTTCAAATTCAAGTTGAAGTATATTGACAAGATAAAGCCGGAGATAGGAAAGGGTATAGAAGCCTACATGGGTACCGTGGTCCATGCAACCCTTGAGAAGCTCTACAAGGACATGTTGTACCAAAAACTCAACTCGCTGGAGGACCTTATAACATACTACAAAGAGCAATGGGAATCCAACTGGGATGACAATATAGTGATAGTGAAAGAAGAATACACCCCGGAGAACTACCGCAAGATGGGTGAGGAGTACATAAGGACGTATTATGAGAGGTTCAAGCCCTTTGACCAGGACAAGACGCTCGGTCTGGAGGTCAGGATAGACGTTAACATAGGGCCCAATGGCGAGTACACTGTCATGGGCTATATAGACAGGCTCTCCCAGCCGGAGGAAGGCGTGTATGAGATACACGACTACAAGACCAGCATAAAGCCGAAGACTCAGGACGAGCTTGAGGCTGACAGGCAGCTGGCACTGTACGCGCTGGCGATACGCCAGAAGTACCCCGATGCCAAGAAGGTCAGGCAGGTATGGCACTTCCTTGCGCAGGACAAGCATATGGTGGTAGAAAAAGGAGTCGATGACCTGAAGAAGCTTGAAGAGGAGACAGTAAGGCTGATAAAGAAGATAGAGGAGGAGAGTGAGTTCCCGCATAAGGGCAGCGCACTCTGTGGCTGGTGCGAATACCGTGACCGCTGCCCCGACTTCAAGCATGAGCACAAACTGAGCAAGATGGAACCCAATGAGTTCCTCAATGAGCCGGGCGTGAAGCTCGTTGACAGGTATGCAGAGCTGATGGCTGAGAAAAAGAAAGCCGAGGACGAGCTGAAGGCAAGGTTCGACACCGAGCTCGAGAAGATAAAGCAGGCGATGATGAAGCTGGCAGAGAAGGAAGGACTGCGGGTCATAATGGGCTCTGAAAACAGGGCCACGCTGTGGTCAAAGGAATGCTACCGCTTCCCGGGGAGGAAGGACCCTGGCAGGGAGGACCTGGAGAAGATAATAAGGCAGGCAGGCCTGTGGGACGAAGTCAGTTCCCTTGACACATTCTCACTGTCAAAGCTGCTTGACAACCCGCCCCCTGACTGGCCCACGCCGATAGTAGAGGCAATAAGGGCGATGGCCACAAAGGAGCGCTTGGAAAGGGTGTATCTGTCCGATAAGAAGTGAGCCCTACCAGTTTGTCCTCTTTTTGTGAGAGCCCAGCGCGTGGGTGTTGCCCTTCATTATGTGGATGACCCTGGGGTTGACGCTGTATTCTATGAACGGTATCCAGGCGAGCAGTGATATTATTATTCCACCTTTCCTCTTGAGCGTATTGTTGTAAATCTCATTGGTGAAGTTCAGCGACCCGTCCTTGAGCATCTCATCCCAGAATGCCTTGACGTCGCTCTTCTTTATGCTTACCTTGCCCTTGCCCTGCCTCACTATCATGCCGTCCTTGTTTATCTTGAGTATCCTGTTGGTGGACTTGCCTGCGAGCGTCTTTATGGACCTCCTCTTGGAAGCCACTGATGTTATGTCGCTCCACACGCGCTCGAATGAATGCGCTGGCTTTGCCCTGGTCTTCCTTGACTGGACAGTCTTCGTTACAACCGGTGCAGTGCCCTTGAGCATCTGTATCTCTTCCAGCATCTGCTGGATCTCGTCCTCAAGCCTCGTTATCTTCTCCTTCCTGGACTCGTGGTATTCCTGTGTTATCGCCTGGACCTTGAGCGAGCCAAGGTCATGCCCGTCTGATTTGGGTTTGGGCATTCCCGTAATCTGGCTTTCCAGCCTGTCCTGCCTCTCCTTGAGCTTCTGGTCTGTCAGCTCCTCCCCCAGCTTCTCTACGCCCAGTATTATGAGCACCAGGGATATCAGGACTTCCACTATGCCGAATATGTCTGCCATGAAACCGACGAATATGACTATGCATATTATTATGAATATCGCCCAGAACAGCTTGTTCCATCCGTGCCATGATATGAAGCTTTCCTTGCCGTCCATGTAAATCCTTTTACTACTTGAGAGTAAAATATTTAAACTTAACACCCTGTGTGCGAAGAAATGGGCGTTTATTTGGATTCTCCCTTGGTTTCAGGCGACAGCTTCTTCAGCGGCTCGTTCCATGATGGCCCGGTGAACAGCATGTCGTTCGTGAATAACTTGGCCACGAGCGTGCTGAACAGGACTGAGAACAGCACAACAAGGAAAACTATGTTCATCATGTCTCCGGCCAGCTGGGCATTCCCGGCAGATATGACAGCCGCCGATATTATGGGTATCATGGCAGCGGATGCTATGCCCCTCGGCGCCACGAGGCTCGCCATTATTATGTCCTTCCTTGACATCGAATACCTGAGCCTGCCCAGCAGCGGCAGTATGAATATGGGCCTTATCATAAAGGCCACCAGGAAGAACATGAATATGCCCATGAATTCCTCCAGACCTATGGTAAGGAACACCTGCGCGCCCAGCATCACGAATATGGATATCCTCAGCATCTCTGAGACGTTGTCATCGAATCTGCTTATCTCCTCCTTCGCGGGCAGTATGGTGTTGCCCGCTATGAGTCCGCATACTGCCACGGCCAGAACGCCGCTCCCACCGACAACCTCTGCAAGCGCATATGTTATCAACGCTATGGAGAAGAACAGCAGGGGGGAGTACTCTTTCAGCGTGCTCTTCACTATCTTTGATATGCCGAACCCAACTATTATCCCTGTTCCTATGCCTGCAACTATCATCTGCCAGAACGTGCCGGCATATTTCAATGGCTCTATCACAGAACCCGGGCTGAGCGTTATGAGCTCTATGAACAGGAGGGGTATCAGAACGCTTATGGGGGAGTTCAGCACGGATTCTATCTTGAGTATGTTGAGGGTCTTTCTCGACCCTGACATCGAACCTTCCAGAGCCATTACGACGCTGGCCCCGGTCCCGGATATTGAAGCGGCCAGAAGGAATGCGTAGACCGGTTCTATGTTGAAGAAGCTGGATGCTATCAGGCCCAGCACAGCCGTGTTGAAAACCACTCCTATGAACGCCAGCTTTATCGATATGTCAGAGAAGCGCTTGAATGTGCTCAGCTTGAGGTTGAACATGCCCGTGAATATTATCATTATCAGCGCCAGTATTCTCAGGAAGTCGGGTATCACGCCCATGGCATCGACGTTGACCAGGGTAAACTTCATGTATTGTACCACGACAGGGTTTGAGAATATGGTCGGTCCCAGGAGAAGCCCAAGAACGAGCAGGAAAAAGACATCCGGTATGTTCTTCTTCTTGAGCATGTTGGCAAGCAGCACCCCGAGCCCCAGCACAAATGCAAAATAGGCGACAGAAAGCCCCACACCATCCATGCTTTATATTGCACAATCCTATTTTAAAGCTATCCTGGACACTAATCTAATAAATCACCCCTACAATACTGAACTGGTAGTATGGGGATATTCGACTTCTTCAGGGGCGACAAACCGACAGAAAAGGAGACCGCCCGGTACAAGGACATCAAGCTGGTCAAATCCAAGAAGGGGGAATATGGCGACTTCAAACAGAAGCTTCTTCGCTCAAGCATGATAATGCTCATAATAGGCAAAAGGGGGTCGGGCAAGACATCCCTTGGCTTCAAGCTGCTGGAGTTCCTGCATTACAAGGGCCGGGGCGAAAGGAAATGTTATGTCTTGGGATATTCCAAGACAGACCTTCCAAGATGGGTGAAGAAGGCGGATAAGATAGATGACGCGCCCGAGAACTCCGTGGTTCTAATAGATGAGGGTGCCATAGGATACTTCTCCAGGGATAGCATGAAGCAGGCGAACAAGGAGCTGAGCAGGCTGATGACCGTAGCGAGGCACAAGAACCTCACCCTCCTGATAATAACACAGAACTCCGCGATGATAGATGTCAATGTCCTGAGGCTTGCGGATACGCTGCTATTCAAGGAGCCCAGCCTGCTTCAGTCCAGGTTTGAGCGAAAGGCGCTGAAGGACATGTTCGAGAAGGTGGCGCCCATGTTCGAGAAGATGGACGACCCGCAAAGCAACTTCTATGTCTGGGATGACGACTTCGAGGGCATCCTGTCATACGA
>QMZP01000024.1 GCA_003663225.1 Candidatus Aenigmatarchaeota archaeon
GGATATCCCTTCCCCAGCGTCATTTTCAGGTGTTCGTATGGAGATAAACGAATTCGCCAAGATGAACCATGAGAGGACGAAGAGGAACGACCCAGACGGCAGGTTCGACTGGGAGTACTTTGCCATAGCCATGGCAGGAGAGAGTGGGGAGATACTCAACAAGGTGAAGAAGATACGAAGGGGGGATTTCCCCCTGGACAAGAAGGACATAGCCGAGGAAGCGGCGGATGCCATGACGTATGCGTTCCTTCTCTTGTCAGAGCTCGGGGTTAATCCTGAAAAGGTGCTCATGGACAAGTACGAGAAGGTCAATGACAGGCTGAGCAAGGGCGGCTTTCACGTGCGGAACTGATGCGCCGATAGTCTAGCGGTAGGACACGGGCTACCCAAGCCGGAACCCAACAGGGTTCCAGGTTTCCGTTCCACGGAAAAAGCCTGTAACCCGGGTTCGATTCCCGGTCGGCGCATTTTTAAATCATCCCGGCACATTTATAACGAAAAACGGACGCGGGCGCCAAGAATCCCCGCGTCATGCACACAGTGGGCCGGTGGTCTAGTGGCTAGAGGCTGGCCGCTTAATCCGACCGGTTAAAGCGGCGCTTCCCTCAGATGACGCTGCCCTTACAGGGACGTGACTGCCGGACAGCTGGCGGTCATGGCCTTGGTCAGGCAGATATCGCAGGTTCGAATCCTGCCCGGCCCATATGAGTTTTTCCGATTTCTTTACTTCCGTGAACAGGCTGAAAGGCGTCAAGAGGAGCGGCTGGGTAGAGCGTGGGGTGGAGGAGCCGGAAAGCGTAGCCGACCACTCGTTCATGACAGCGCTGTTTTGCATGGTGCTGCCTGCAGAGGGCGTTGACAGGGAGAAGGCCATAAGGATGGCCCTTGTGCACGACCTGGCCGAGTCCGAGGTGGGGGACATCATAACCAAGGAGAGCTGGAAGGATGGCGGCGCGATGCCCAGGGCCGAGAAGGTTGCCCTGGAGAGGGATGGCCTGAAGAAGCTTCTAAAGGGGCTTGACAAAGGGACCGCCAGGGAGATATCGGGCCTGTGGGAAGAATACGAAAAGGGGAAGACCCCTGAAGCGGTTTTCGTAAGGGATGCCGACATTGCGGAGATGATATTGCAGGCAGTGTCATACCACGCCAAGGGGAACTACAGGGATTCCCTGGGCGGTTTCTGGGAAAAGGGGAACACGGAAAGGATAAACAATGAAAGCATTAAAATAATGGTTGAGAATATTATAAGAAAGGCTGATAAACAATGAAGACAGCCTTTATAATGGGCCGATAGATCAACGGTAGAAGGCATGACGGCATGCAACCACATGATAAGCCGTCTTTCCTTTCGAGATCGCCACCTCGGCATGTCTGCGGCACCCATGCGGAATGCTGCATATCCTGACTGGTGGAGGCTCCGGGTTCAAATGAGCCGATGGGGAACCCTCCCTCTAGGAATTCCCGGTCGGTCCATTTGGGGGAATGATAGAATGCCAATGAACTTCATCGCGAACATGTTCAGCAAGCTGAGACTGCCAAAGAGCACCCCTGCTTCTCACATAGTAGTGAGGCATCACGGGTCTCCGGACAAGATAAAGAGGATAGACAGCGACCACATAACAGAGATAAGGAGGGGCCACTTCTCATTCGTCGACCATGAAGCCGAGAAGGAGAGCACCATGCCAATGCACAAGGTCCTGGAGATATGGATGGAAGAGAACCTTGTCTGGAAGAAGAGGCAGAGAAGGCCCAGCAAGAGCCTCGTTAGGACTGCGAAGGCGGAGAAAGCCAGGAAAAGCAGGGCAAAGCGCAAGACAACGAAAAGGAAGATGAAAGCAGCGAATGCAAAAGCCAGGCCCAGGAAAAGGACCAGTAAGGCCACCAAAGCAGGAAAGGCAAAGCGTGACGTGAAACGAAAGAAGTGATCACGGCTTGCAGCTTATTCTGAAGCACCCGTCCTTCTGGGAGATGCCGAACCGGGCTCCTGTGAACTTCTCGGTCACCCATATGTTGGTGCTGGTATGCTCTGTTATCTCAGGCGCCAATACCGCGGACTTGCCGCCAGCAAGCGCCATGTATGGTATTATCTGGTCCGCCATGTGCCTGTCGACCGTGGCCTTTGTTCCAAGAACCTGCTTGAGCTCGCTTGCCGCTTCCTCTCCAACCTTCTCGGCAGGCTTGCCCCTGGAGCCGAGCGCGCTGGAACAGAGGAAGCAGTTACCGAAGCTTGAGGCCATGGTTATGGATGAGCCTATGGAAGATGAGGGCACATATTTGACGTTCTTCCTGTCTATCTTAATGACAGCTTCCGCGCCTTTCAGCTGCCTCTCACCCACACCGGAACGCATAAGCTGCCTGCTCGCATTGCTCCACGCCTCTGTTGTGGGTTTTCCTATCCTTTCTTCCAATGTTATGGCCTTTATGTTTCCGGGCGTCACCCTGGCCTCTATGCTTCCGCCACCCTTCGGGTAATAGCCGTATAACTTGGTGCTGGATTCGATGGGAATGCCCATCATCCTCATATATTCAGAGAATGCGTGCCTGAAGTACCCTGTGGTCGGGCTCCAGGCGACGTGCGTGCCTCCGCTTATGTAGAGCTCTACCGGACCTGGGGCATGCACTGCCGGTATCATGAGCGCCTGCAAGACCAGGGTCACGGAACCTGCTGTGCCTACCTCGCTTATGACAGGACCGTGCCCTATCTTGCCGGGCCTGAACACAACCTCCTTTGAGCCGAGGCTGGCGCCGCTGACCTCTGCATCACAAAGCCTAGCTACTGCCTCAACGCAGATGAGGTGCTGCGGCCTTAGGCCCGGGCTCGGCCTTCTGGCCCTTATGTTGGTTATTCTGCACGGCTTGCCTGTCACTGCTGACAGGCCCAGTGACGTCCTCAGTACCTGCCCGCCACCTGAGCCGTAAGAGCCGTCTATCTCTATTGCTTCCATAAGATTGGTTTATGAGAACCGTTTTAAATACTCTACATAATTCTTAGGGTATGAGAAACGATATAGTGGCCCCAGGAGCAGGCGAGCTCAAGTACGAGATAAGGGAGATAGCCAGCATAGGATATGAGATGGAGAAGATGGGCCGCAGGATATTCTGGGAAAATATAGGCGATCCCGTGAAGAAGGGGGAGAAGATACCGGATTGGATAAAGGATATAGTGAAGAAGGCCGCTTCTGATGACAGCACATACTCATACTCCCCCACCAAGGGGCTTGACAGCACAAGGGAGTTCATAGCCATGCAGACCAACAGCAGGGGCGGCATACAGATAACCAAGGAGGATGTGGTGTTCTTCAACGGCATAGGGGATGCCATAAGCAAGGTGTACGGGCTATTGAAAAAGGAATCAAGGGTGATAGGGCCGTCACCGGCATACTCAACCCATTCGTCCAGTGAGGCCGCACATGCCGGTTCCGACCCTCTCACGTACAGATGCGACCCTGAGAACAACTGGTACCCTGACATGGAAGACCTGAGGAACAAGGTCAGGTACAATCCGTCGGTATCGGGCATAATGGTGATAAACCCCAACAACCCGACCGGCTCCATATACCCGAGAGATATCATGGAAGGGATAATAGGCATAGCCAAGGAATACGACCTGTTCGTGATATGCGACGAGATATACGCGAACATAAACTACAACGGGAAGAAGCCTGTGCTTCTCGGGGACGTCATAGGGGACGTGTGCGGCATATCCATGAAGGGGATATCCAAGGAGTTCCCCTGGCCCGGAGCAAGGTGCGGCTGGATAGAGGTCTATAACGAGGAGAAGGATTCCAATTTCGAGGCATACGTCAAGAGCATAGTTAACGACAAGATGCTGGAGGTCTGCTCAACGACATTGCCGCAATCAGTGATACCTGAGATACTCTCGGATTCGAGGTATGAGGAATACCACAAGGAGAGGAACAGGGAGTTCGCTCGCAGGTCTGCACTGGCTTACGAGACGCTCAAGGACACGGACGGCATCATAGTGAACAGGGCGGAAGGCGCATTCTACATGACGGTCGTTTTCAAGGATGGTGTACTGGATGGTTCGCAGTCGCTGGAGCTGGATGACCCGAAGCTCAAGGAATATGTCGAGAGGGTATCCGATGGTGTGAAGCCTGACAAGCGGTTTGCCTACTATCTCATGGCCAAGACCGGCATATGCGTGGTGCCCCTCACCGGCTTCGAGTGCGGCATGAACGGGTTCCGCGTAACGCTCCTAGAGAGCGACAGGGATAGGTTTGAGTGGGTCTTCAAGACCATAAAGGAAAGCATAGAGGAATACATAGCTTCTTAGACAGTGAATGAGTCGCCATTCTGGGGCGCTGTAGCGTCGAACCCCATCCCTTCCAGCTCCTTGGCGAATTCTTCCGTGTGCTCGCCGTGCACGAGGAAGACCTTCCCGGGGTTCGTTTTCTCTATGAAATCCAACAGGTTGCTCTTCCCGCAGTGCGCGCTCAGGTCCATGAACTCGACCGCCATCCTGGGCTTCACGTCCATGTCCTCATAGATGTACCTGCCTGTCTCCAGCAGCGTCCTGCCGACAGTTCCATCCACCTGGAAGCCGTTCATTATCATGGTGTTCTCGGGCTTGTTTATCAGCCGCTTGATGTAGAAATGAACAGGCCCACCGTTCAGCATGCCCGCTGTTGTGATTATTATGCTGGGCTTCCTCAGGGCGTCCTTCCTCTGCTTGTTGTTCCTTATCTTCTTAGCCCTGCCAAACGCTTCCTGGAGCTTGCCGTGGTCCTTGACGGATTCCGGATGCATTAGCGCTGCCTTGGTTGCCCTTATGCCCATGCCGTCAATGTACACAGGGTATCCCATCTCGGACGCTATGAGCAGCATCTCCTGCGTCCTGCCCACCGCAAAGCAGGGCAGCAGCGCGAATCCGCCCCCTTCGATGGTCTTGCTTATCATGTCCCTTATGCCGTCAACAATGCTCTGCCTCGGCGGGTGGTCCTTGTAGGAATACGTGCTCTCGGTTATCAGCACGTCTATGTCCCTGTAGTCCCTGTACGCCCCGTTCATTAGCATCGTCTCCTCGAACTTTATGTCGCCTGTGAAAAGTATGCGCTTGTCATCGGTTTCCGTGAGTATGGAAGCGCTGCCCGGAACGTGGCCTGCATCATTGAACGTCACGGTAGCCGTCTTGAAGCTTTTGGGCTTGCCGAACCGCGTGTTCATGCCCAGGTTGTCCATCATAGCTATGTTGTTGGGTCCATAAGACGGCTGCATGCCCTTTATCTTCTGCACCTTGAGAGAGTCCTTGAGCAGCATGTTGGATATGTCGAACGTCGCAGGCGTTGCATACACCCTGCCCTTCCAGCCCTCCCTGTAGAGGGACGGTATGTGGCCGGAATGGTCGAGATGCGGGTGGCTCAGGAGCAGGGCATCTATCGGCATCTTGGGGTGTATGGGCACGTCCATACGCTCGACATTGACCCCGTATTCCATCAGGAACCTCTGGGAGCTGTTGTCCAGCAGTATGCCCATGCGGCCTACTTCCCTTCCGCCGCCTAGAAAGCTGATATCAACCATCGTATCACATTCTATTAATTAATAGGCCGGGCCTCTTATATAGGGAAAGACATATCTATATTATGGGCTACATAGACCTGAAGTACAGGCCCGGGAAGGATGACCTTGTATGTGAATTCAGGGTAGAGCCCGCTGCAGGCGTAACGATGAAGCAGGCTGCAGAGGCTGTAGCCGGGGAGTCGTCTGTCGGGACATGGACGGACATCACCACTTCTAAGCCATATATCAAGAAGCTCGGGGCAAAGGTCTTCGAGATGAGGGGCAGCTACATAAAGGTGGCCTATCCCGAGGAGCTGTTCGAGCTCGACAACATACCCCAGATACTTAGCTCTGTGGCCGGCAACATATTCGGCATGAAGATGCTCAGGAACCTCAGGCTCGAGGACATCAACTTTCCTGACAAGGTCATAAGGTCCTTCAAGGGGCCCAGGTTCGGCATACAGGGCATAAGGAAGCTCCTCAAGGTCAAAGACAGGCCTCTTGTGGGGACCATAGTCAAGCCCAAGATAGGCCTGAGGACTGCTGACCACGCAAGGGTCGCGCAGGATGCATGGGAAGGTGGCTGCGACATAGTCAAGGATGATGAGAACCTCAGCGGGCAGAGTTTCAACCCGTTCGAGAAGAGGGTGAAGGTCACGCTGAAGGCAAGGGATGCGGCAGAAAAGGTGACCGGAGAGAGGAAGATGTATATGCCCAACGTCACTGCCGAGACCAACGAGATGCTGAGGAGGGCAAGGCTAGTCAAGGACAGCGGCGGCGAATACGTGATGGTTGACATAATGACCACTGGGTGGTCAGCCCTGCATACGCTGAGGGACCTGGACCTCGATGTTGTGCTGCACGGGCATAGGGCCATGCACGCGGCCCTCACGAGGAGCCCCAAGCACGGCATATCCATGCTCACCATAGCGAAGCTTTCAAGGCTTATAGGCGTCGACCAGCTTCACATAGGCACCATCATAGGGAAGATGGAAGGCAGCAAGGATGATGTGCAGGAGATAGAGCAGCAGATAGAGAAGAGGATAATAAGGCCGCACAGCGACACGCATGCACTGGGAGAGGAATGGATGAGCATAAAGCCCGTGTTCGCCGTCTGCTCTGGCGGGTTGCATCCTGGTCACGTACCCAAGCTGATGGGGATGATGGGAAGGGACATCATAATCCAGATGGGTGGCGGTATACACGGGAACCCGCTCGGCACGAAGGCCGGCGCGGCTGCTGCAAGGCAGGCCGTTCAGGCGTCCATGGACGGGCAGCAGCTGGAGAAATACGCCCTGAAGCACAAGGAGCTCGCTGCTGCCATGAAGAAATGGGCATAAATACCGCATTGGATAATTATTAAGTGATGCTATGGACATTTTGAGGCGTGTGCTGGGTTGGAACTGGAAGGTGCGAAGGCTCAGGAAGAGATGGGACCGTCTGAGGGAGAAGGCGCTGAAGAAGAAGAACCCTGTACGTTCTGAGGCCCTCAAGATGCTTGACACAGTGTCGCCAAACCTGACAACATTGGAAGAGCAGCATCTCGGGAGGGTGGACAGGGCCCGCATATCCAAGGACATAGAGATAAGCCTCGAGGGGATAAAAGAGCTACTCAAAGCCAAGGCTTCTGACCTCAGGGCAGAGAAGGAATTCAGGGAGAGGCAGTAACAGGCGCCTTTTATAGAAGCGTTCAAAGAATTATGTGATATTCATGAAATTAGCGATACTCGGGCCCGGTGAGAAGGCCATGGGGTACACGACCAAGAGGCTGCACGAGGAAGCGAACAAGATATTCAAGAAAGTTGATATGATGTCCCTGGTGGACGTCAAGCTGAAGGTCAATGACGGGGTTGACGCAGTCTATGGCAAGAAGAGCCTCAAGGACTGGGACTATGCCCTGCTGAAGATAGACTCGAAGAGGGCCAGCGTGGGATACCCCGTGGTGCGTTTCCTGGACGCAATGGGGGTACCGAAACAGTACAAGTCAGAGACCGTGCTGCTGGCGCACAACAAGTTCCTGACGCTGGAGAAGCTGGCCAGTCATGGGCTGCCTGTGCCTGAGACATACATGACGGGTTCCAAGGAATCCGCCAAGGAGATAGTGAAGAAGCAGAAGCTCCCTATGATAATGAAGCTGTTGTCAGGGTTCGGCGGACAGGGCGTGATAATACTGGAGAGCAAGGAAGCTGCCAACACGGTCGTGGACACCATGAAGACCCTGAAACAGGAGATACTCATAGAGGAGTTCATCCCCAACCCCGGCGAGGACATAAGGGGCATAGTGGCCGGAGAGGAGGTCATAGCGTCCTACAAGAGGATAGCCGCCAAGGGCGAGAAGAAGGCCAACATATATGCGGGCGGCAGGGCAGAGGTCTTCAAGCTCAGCGAGGATATGAAGGAGATAGTGCTGAAGGCCATGAAGGTGATGAACATAAAGATAGGCGCAGTTGACCTCATACAGAACAACGACGGCCAGGCCTTCATAACAGAGGTCAACATAAACCCCGGCATAGGCGGCATAGAGAAGGTCACCAACCTCAACGTGGCACAGAGGATAGTCGAGTATATCAAGACGCAGATGAAGAAATGATTACGCCAGCTTCTTTCCCAGATTCTTGCAGAACCCTTTCAGGCCCCTGACATAGGCATCGAATTCCCTGAGGTCCATCTGCTGCTTCTGGTCTGACAGCGCCTTCTCCGGCTTGGGGTGGACTTCCACCATCAGGCCGTTCGCGCCCGCCGCAACCGCTGCCTTGCTGAGGTCGAGCAGGATGTCCTTCCTGCCTGCAGCATGCGTGGGGTCAACTATTATGGGCAGCAATGTCTTGCCCCTTATTATGGGGATTGCTGATATGTCAAGCGTGTTTCGCGTCTCTGTCTCGAACGTCCTTATGCCGCGCTCGCACAGCATCACCTTCTCGGCGCCCCCGCTGAGCAGGTACTCGGCTGCCATCATGAATTCCTTTATGGTCGCAGACATGCCTCTCTTCAGGAGGACAGGCTTGCCGGACTTGGCCGCCGACTTGAGCAGGGAGAAGTTCTGCATGTTCCTCGCGCCTATCTGCAGCACGTCTATTCGCCCCATTTCACCGATGTCCTCGGTGCTCATCACCTCTGAGACCGACAGCAGGCCATGCCTCTCGCACGCGCCGGCCATGATTGATATGCCCCTCTCGCCCAGGCCTTGGAAGGAGTACGGGCTCGTCCTTGGCTTGTAGGCGCCGCCACGCATGAGCCTGAGGCCATGCTTCTCCAGCGCCTTTGCCACCGCCTCCATCTGTTCCTTACTCTCGAC
>QMZP01000025.1 GCA_003663225.1 Candidatus Aenigmatarchaeota archaeon
CACCACCTCAAACTCAAATGTTTTGCCGTTAATCTCAACCCGCACCTTGTCGCCAATCTGGGCTCTCACAGCAATTCAGCCTCCTTCAGAATTTGTTCAAACTTGGGAACCACTATGTCGGGCGTCAAGGCCACCATCGCCTTGCAGAACTTTTCGCCACAATCCGGCAATGTGGCAATGTTCAGACAGGGCGCACAATCTGCTTCACCCTGCAGGTATTCCACGGTGGGATAATAGGAAGTCCTGTAGCGGCCATGTGTGATACTGAATAGGGCCAGAGTGGGCTTATACAGGCATCCGGCAATGTGCAACAGGGCCGTATCTACAGTGATAATGGCATCCATCAGGCTTGCGAAGGCAATGAACTCTTTCACCGACCTCAGCAAGCCGCTCATGTCGTAAATATGTTCGGGTGGCCCAACCGGCTGGCCGTCTTTCGTGAAGCGCAAACGCTGTGTAGGCGTGCCGAGGATATAAACATCACAGCCCATTTTAACGAGTTCCTGAGCAGTCAAAACGGCATTGACAGGAAACCAAGAACGATAATGGGCTGCCGAATAGATTTGCATTCCCACCTTGATACGACTCTTGTCGCGGATATAGCCGGAAAGCACTCTTTGCAATGCGGGGTCAGGGTTCAGCCGTGCGGGCCGCCCCAGAGGTTTGACGCCAAGAATTTCAGCAAAAGTATCCTGCAACTCTCTGTTGATACTCTGGCGTTCAAGCGTGCCATAACTTACCCAGCTATCATAGTATTCGGCCATTTTTAGCGAGACGGGATAATCAAAGACAGTGACCGTGAAGTGGATGAAGGGCTTAAAGCGCGTGTCATTAATCAGCCAGTCGTCTTCCCGCACACTGGCAAAGCCGACTTCTTCCAAGCTGGGATAGGGCATCTGTTCGTCCAAAGCCTGCAGGCAGGCCTTCATACAGAGCACATCGCCTATCCCGCCTGGGAACAGGATGAGTAATTTCCGTGTATCCCTGCTTGGGGGCCGAAGAGCTACATCCCGAACTTCAGACTTCGGCGAGTTTTGCTGGAGCAGTTCTGCAACCAGTGCATTAACAAGGTAAGGTTCATCGGCCTCAAGAAGCTGGTAGCTAGCCACCTCTGGCCCTCGGCCCGAAGGATAGGCAAGCTGTTCGCGAGGGATAAAAATCTTCATGCAGAAGCCTCCTTTTTATGTGACGTGCATCAGCGGCCTCCAAGCCTGCCGCCAAATTGAAGCTATCCTTCGCCTCAAGCGTGGGAACTGGTATCGGGCCAAATATTTGTCAACCGGCCTTTTCTGCATTTGTTTGTTTTCAACTGGCGAATGCCAACCTTCCCGGAAGTAATGCATGATCGGCGCTGGCAATTGGTCTTTCGGATACGGATTCATGATGGCAAACGTGAGTATCTGCACTTCAGCTCTCGTGCCGCCCGAACGCCGGAATTGCCCCTTCATAGACTCAAGAAAACGAGGCCCCCGTGCCGCATCCTTCCAGTCCACCCTATCCAATCTCTCCTGTGGGTTAATCCGGCCCCAGTAGACAATGCCCGAACCCGCAGGGTCTGAACCATACATACCCTTGCCCCGTTCCCGATAATATTGCTTCTGATACGTCCAGGTTACCTGGCCCCATTCAACTTCATTCTGCACCAAGTGAACAAAGTCACTCGACATACGACTCCTCAGGGCTCCGGGGATATTGAAAGACCGCACCTGTTCCCAACGCTTGCGAGCCCGCTGTATCGCGGCCAGCCAGCTTCTTTTACCACCTGCTGCCGGATTGATTCGTATGCCAATCATCTCTGCAAGCTTTGCCTAATCGTGGTTAGGCCAATCAAGATTAGGGCTTGTGGCCCAAGTCCTCATATGTTTCTACCACAAAACTCGCCATTGCGCAGCTAAAAGGTATCATGTTGAAGCGCAGAACTTGCTCGAAATCGGGCGAAAATGAGATGCCGGTATGCTCAAGGTTCGCCACCCAATCAAGCCCCAAGCGATTGGAAGCCATCACATTCTCTACTATCTTGGTGATACCCTCGCGTATCTTCCTCGCCGGAATGTCGTAGGGGTCAATGGCAATGACGTAAAAGATATTGCACCGGAACCTCAGAACGCGCTGCTGGCCCATTGTTTCACCCACTTCGGGCCATTCTTCAGGCGAAACCAAGCAGAGTGGTGTCCGGACGCTGCCGGGGTCTTCAACCATGCGAAAGACATAATGATGCGGGTGGCCTTCGCGTTTAGTGGCTATGTCCACATGGAAAGGGGCGCTGGCACTGCCTTCCCAGTCAACATAATAGAGGAAACGGTCAATCAACACTGTGCCTGCTTCAGGTAGATAGACTTCACTCACTCTTCTTCATCCCCCGGCTTCCAGATTTTCTTTTCCTGGCGCTTCTGGATTTCGGTCTCGATTTCTTCCTCGAATTCTTCTATGACGTCCTTGAGGTTGCTGCCCTTCTGGGCCTTCTGGCGCATGGTCTTCATCATCACTTCAATGAACTTGGGCATGGGGATGCCAAGCTTGCCGAGGTTTTCGAGGATGGAGGCAATCTCGCTAACGGCAATATAGTATGCAGCCCAAGAAGCTATCATGTAGTGACTCCCAACCAGTCTGTCCATTGCGGCGGCCAGGCCAAAAGTCATCACATAGCCGATTAACCTCTTGGCCCCACGCTGGGCAAAGATGGTGCTCTTAAAGCTTCGCTGAATGATTGCAACTGCCGAACCGGTTACCACATCCCCGAGAATCAACCACACAATCACCCGCCAGATGTTAACAATGTTCTCAGGTGCCTCGGTGAAATACAGCACAATCCCCCCGAACAGGAATGCAAGTATGCCCTTGGCAGCCGATGCTTTATAAGACGGAAACAAAGATTTCAGTGCGCTTGTGACGAGTTGTGACAGCATTGCGGGCCACCCGGCCTACCACTGGCCGATAACCTCCTTTTCAACTGTGCATTCGATGTGGTCATCTTCCCATGTTATCGGATTCTGCAAAACTTTTGGCGGTTCAATAACGCGCCATCTATCACCCGATGCATTATCAATTATAACATCACCGCGCCGAACATCAATACCGGGCTCAAGGAAAACTGTATCCCGCAGCAGCTCAACACCGCCCCAGTTCTCCAAAGCCCTTACTGACCGGTCAGCAGGGGAAATGAGGGCTTTCACATTTGTGGCAACAGTCTCTTCGCCCCGATATTGTTCGTGGCGGGTATCTGACCACTTAGGTCGCTTGATAGTAACTCTATGAGGCAGGGGCATCATGTCTCTTCATGGCCGCCGCCACGGCTATCGCTACGGGCAGCCGCATAATTGTTTGCAATAGCCTGCCGGACTTCCTGTATACGCTGCTGGGCCCATTTAGCCATAACCACAGCAGGTTGAGCTGAAACCTGATAGGCCCCGGCACGCCAACCGGCCTGCGAAGTCATATTAAGCGCTTTCCGTTCAAGGGCCATTGCATAGACCAGTTCTTCAAACCAGACATCTTTTACATCGTCCAAATCACTCAATGTTTTGGCCGTAGCATAGAGAACCGGAACCTTGATACCATCTTCCGTAGGTGCGGGGATGAGATAAATCTTGCCATCAACCACCTTCCAGCGGCCCCTGAAATAGCTGTTAATACGGGCCAACTGACTGAGGTTTATCACCACATCCACGTAATGGTCGGGGTCAAACTGCACGCCCAGCAGTGCTCGATAGAGGTCCTGCATAGCATACTGGCCGGTGGGATTCCAGAAGACTTCTACAACCCAGAGAGCATTGCTTGGAGGGTCGTAGGCTTGCTGGCCGGCCACGGTGGTGATACAGCTTGAAGTGGTGGTAAGCTTTACAGCAGGCCGGTAGTAACTATACCAGTTCAGGGCCGAAGTGATGAGGGTGCCCAGTTCGTCGTCTGATATATCTGAAGTTGTTATGCCTCTGGCCCGAATCCTCTCAATGATGGTGGTTTGGTCCATCTATCTCCGGAGCCGGATGGACTCAAGTATCGCTTTTTCAAAACGCTTGGCAGCTTCCCGATACGTCCAGTAGTTATAGTTTCGTCCGACTCCGGGCCTATTTTCGTATAAGAAGCGAAGCTTGTCAACGAAATCTGCTAAATCAGGTTCCGCATAGTAGGCATGGTCGGCGGCCATGCCTCTGGTGGGCACCAGTCCGGCCACTTCAATGCCCCAAATGCCATCGTTATCAATGTATTCCAGCATTCCACTCCATGCTGTAACTAAAGCGGGTGTGCCGCAACGCGCCGCTTCAAGTGGCGGCATCCCGAAGCCCTCTCCCCGACTTGGCAGGACAAAAAGGTCGAGCGCCCAGTAAAAATCACGCATCTTCTCTTCGGGCCAGTCTTCATCTATCACAATGACACGAGGGTCGTCTATCGGCGGCAGCCATCTGGTATCTCTTGTCTTGATGAGCAGCTTTACATCGCTTTGCGTGCCAAATGCTTCCCTGAAGGCCCGAACAAGCACATCAACACCCTTACGATGAGACATCACGCCCGCCGTGCCAATCCAATATCCTTGCCAATCTTCATGGAAGCCCAGCTTCTGACGGTAATACTTCTTATCAAGCTGAGTGGGCCTGAAGAACTCTGAGACGCCAAGATGGACGACTCTGATTCTGGGATTGTATGCACCAAATACTTCGGCACAGTGCCGGGAAGGCACCCAAATCTCATCGGCTTGCTTAACATAAGTTCGCCATTGCCGAGGGATATCATCGGCCTCATACATCGTATAGATGACCCGATACTCCGTGCCCAGTGAAGGCAACAACGGCGGAATACCAAAAAGCAATCCCCAATGCCGCACATCAAACCGTATGCCACTCTGGGCAACAAGTTCGGAGTCAGCAGAAGGCTGAGGATTATTGTAGAGCGATAAAACTTCCACGGCCAAGCGCCGGGATTTCAGCAGGTACTTGGCAATGCCACAGAAGCAACGGCCATATCCGGTAAGGCCGGAGAATGGCCCCCTAAGCCTCACGGGAATCTTCGCCATCTGCATCAGCGCTCCTTGAGATGAACCGGTGCAGAATCATTGCTGCCTCTAAATAGGCACAGAGCTTTTTGTGTTGGCGAAGGCGCCCTTTGGCCTGCTCATCGAGACGAAGGATAACCGGCCTGCCGTGCTGGCGATAAGTCTCTTCATACAAATGGACAAGTTCAAGAAAGTCTGCTCGTGGATTGTAACCAAGGATATAATTGCGCAGGGCACAACCACCATACGCCCCGACAGGCGGACGCTGCCATGCACAATGTCCATCAGCTTTCAAGAACGGACAGACATAACCATTATGCAAAGGCCATTTGTAGCGGCAAAGGGGATATTCCTCTGTTTGCCAAGCAAGCCACCGGTAAAGCTCATTGTAGAGGTGAGGGTAGGCCCGCTTCCAATAGGCGTGTTCGCTGTATCGGCCTTTGAAATGAAAAATCGGTTCCCGAACAATGAATAGCTCGCTCTTCTCTTCTGCGATGATACCGAAGTGCCTTCTTTCCGTGTCGAGGCCGTAAGATTCTATTATCCTGCGACTGGGTGGCGTGGGAACCAGCAGATAGACCAAGGGGAAGACTTCGTTTGCGGCTTCGGCCTGGCTAATCAGTGTCTTATTCCACTTCAGCTTGGCTTGCACGGCATAGGCCCGTTGCTCATTGAATACAACCCAATCTACGCGCGTTGTGGGATATATCACATGGCCGCCATAGGCTAAAGTCTGCGAGTAATAGCTGTCTTGGCCTATGGCAAACTCAGAAACTATCAGCCAGCCTGAGAAAAGCCGAACCAGCTTGGGCCCCAAGTCAGCTTCCGATGTCGTCGAACTTGATGATACGCTCATAGCCCTCTTTCAAGCGCTCATCTCCTGTTAGCTCACAGCAGTATCTGATTATTTCGATGAACTTGCCCCTCTTCGGAGGCAACACCAACGTATAGAGGCTGAGCACATGGTCAGGGATAGCATTCTGCTCAAAATAATTGATAACCTGCCCATCTTCAAAATCAATGTAGAAGAACGATGAACCATCAAGTGTCGAGGCGGAGTGCGGATACGGCGCAAAGTCGATTAGCAAATCATTTAGTCCTGCATTGCTGCAAAAGAATGTAAGAGCCATATGTAGTGCCGGGAAGGCAAGAACCAATTCATCATCAATTGCCTTATTATCCACGTCGCAACTAAAGGCGATTGGCTCAAATGACGGGTGGGCAGGATGATGGGCTGATGCTGGGTCATTCGAATACGAGCTGGTGACCAGTGAAATCATTCGCTTGGCCAGCTTGGCCGATGTAACCGAAGACCAATTGTCTGGCCAAAGCTTCCGGCCACAGGCTATCTTCACTATGTCATTGGCAATTTCGATAAGGCGGGTTTCAGACGCCATCGTTTGAATCCTCCTTACGCAGTTTAACCAAGTCGAAGATTGCTACGCCAACAAGTTGTGAAACGTCACGTGAGAGCTGTGATGCTATGTCGCTCAGAACTTCAGCATCATGCCATGGGTCGGCGTAGTACCAAATGCGTTCTTCATAAATTACGGGATGGTAGGCACCAACACGGAACAGATAGACACCCAATACGGGTGATAAATTTTGGGCTCTTGGGACATCTTGCACAATTTGTCGAAGCCGCTTGAGAATGGCATCGTACTCGTCCTGTAGTCCGAAGTATGCAATGTGAAATTCGGGGGTGCGAATTGATTTGAACACAATTTCATGAAGCCATTTGTTCAGATGTCTTGAAAGTTCAATCTCGTGGGAACAAGTAAATGTCCCGACACTGCTTGTTGGCTGTCCTTCATTTAGCATCCAAATAATCTGTCCCATGATTCTCTATGCCTCCTTTGCAAGTTTTGCCTTCATTGGGTTTAGCAGGTATTAATAGAGCTGCCCAAACCATCTTTTGTCTAAAGGCACCGACATCGCAGTTTCGAGAAGACACCGAATAGCCCGCTCAAATAATGGCTTGTTGTCTTCGCTGATGCGTTCGCGAAGGATGCCTAAGCTGTTCTCATGGCGGTAATAAACACCGGGCCGCCCATGCACATAGAAAGTATACATTGCCTCAACCGGCCCATCATACGGGTCGAAAGTAAAGGCAAAGGATGCCGTTTCTATCCCGCCTTCAAAGGGATGATAATATAGCAGCACATGCAAAAGAATGTCTGGGAACCAAACCTTGACACAAGCTTCATCTCCTTCGCCCCAGCCGTATGAGGCGTTGACGCTAACACGAACGGCAATTTCCTTCTCCGAGCAATGCCGCACCAGTGTGGGGATAAACTCGGCCATCATCGTGCAAAATTTGCGAGCCGGGGCACCATAGAACTCCAGCCCACAGACCACTGCCACAAGCTTCTGCACAACTATCTCTGGTTGGATCATCAATCGGCCCCCTTTCACTGCTGGCCGGTGGGCTGATAAATATCCTGCGCCTGCTTCCAGAGCAGTGAACTGACCTGCCAGAATTGGAAGGCCATGTCTTGATTGCCCTGTTTTGCCCAGCAGCAGGCCAGATAATACCAGACCAGAGCTTCATAACCTCGGTGCACATACAGAGCGGCCAGAAACTCTTGATAGTCATTGCTTCGGTGGGCTGCCCTCCAAGCCTTTTCAACGCACTGCAGGCCCGCCCGAACGAACTCAAAAGCCTTGGCCAATTTAGCCGGTTCAGGCGGGGCCGTTATTATCCCATACAACTCAGTAGCAGGCTTGGCGCACATGTAATAGAACTCTTGTGCAGCACCTGTAGCAGGAACCTCGGCCCACAAGCATATCAATGATACAGCCAGCACAGCCATCGGGGACACTCCTTTCTCTCTGCCATCACTCGTAGTCTACCCATTTGCATGACAAAATAAACCGGGAGCTGTCATCCCGACGGCCCCCGGTCCGAGTTACGCTGCTAAGCTACTATGCGCTGTCAAATGGCGGCTTGCCTTCCACGCCGAACTGGACGTTCACAATGCCGTACGCGTTGCCGTTCAGCACCGCCATGGCCGCCCTGCTGGACACCGACCGCTTGCGGGTGTTCGTCTCGGCGTCAATCTCAGTCTGGCCGATGTAGAGCGGCACATACGGTGCATACACGGCACCCGCATACTGCCAGCTTGGCGGCTTGAAGCCCACGAGGATGGTGTTGGGCTGGAACCACTGTGCCTGGTAGACTGTGAAGCCAGGAATGCCCTTGAGTCGCACCAAACCCGTGCCATAGTTGCGTTCGGGTTCATTGCCCTGCAGCAGGTCTGCAGCAGCGAGGATGTTGATGCTGTTCGGGTCGGCCACGATCCAGTTGCCATCGTGATTGACCTTCGCGCCAATCTTGGCCGATACCTTCTGGATGAATATCGCCAGCATCCGATACCATTCGAGGTCGGACGTGTAGCCGCTGGGCCGCTTGGTGCCATAGTTCTCGGAACCTGCCGTGGCATTGGCACGCAGCAGTTCAAGGAACTGGTAGTTAACCTCGCGGGCAATCTCATCGGAAGCCGCCTGCAGCAGTTCTTTCTCGGCGTCCAGGTTATACAACGCCTTCATGTCCTGCACGAGCTGTTCGGTGACGTGGAAGTAAATGGCCTTCTCTTCGGCTTCAACGTCGGTGTAGCTGAACTGCAGTGTAATCTGGGACTTCAAAGCGCCTTCCGTATGGTCGGCCCAAGTGCTGTCGAAGGACGAGCTGTCGGCCAAGTCGGAGCCGTCAGACTTCTTGAACGCCAGATGGTAGACGCGACCCGTCGGGCCCTTCAGTGGCTGCACTGAAG
>QMZP01000026.1 GCA_003663225.1 Candidatus Aenigmatarchaeota archaeon
TGAAAGTCCTGCTGCTCACATGCCTGCCTTTGGGACCGAGGTACGGGTATGGCAGCGATATGCTCTCTATCCCGTGCTTCCTAAGCTCTTCCACACCCTCCTTGGAGTGGCATATGACCGTTCTTATGGCATCAGATGAAAGCCATCTCTTCCTCAGCCTCTTCTCGGCGAGCAGGCCCGGCAGAAGGACAGGCGTAATCACCCGGCTGCCCATCTTCCTGGCCACACATCTTGAGCATTTTAGTATGCTCTGCTCGCCTGTGCACGGGGTATACGGCTCTGACCTGTTAAGCATGTCCTTTGAGAAGCATATGGGCCAGTAATCATGCACATCCAGGACCACGGGCAGCACCATCGATTCAGCCGCCTGCAGCGGGGCGAACGACAGGTGAACGAGATTGTTTATGTACACCAGGTCGACCTTCTCTTTCCTGTATATCCCCTCTATACCCTTCTTCAGCTTCTTGTTCCTGAACATCCATGGCACGGTGAGGCCGTGGAATTGGTACCTATGAGAAGAATGAAACGGTGATGACTTTATCTTATGTGACCTGAACCTTCCCCTCCCTTGTCCCTGTTCCGTGGTGAGCACCACTATCTCGTGCCCCCTCGATTCCATATCCTTCGCAAGCTCTCTGAGGAATATCTCGGCCCCGCCAGTGACATACGGGTCGAAGAACTCGCTGACTATCGCTATCTTCATGGCTTCCCTCCTAATACACTGTCCACGCCCTGGCTAACCGTAATGGCTTTCGCTCCCATATCCTTTATAGTCCTGCAGACCTCTTCAAAGCCCCTGATACCCATGGCATCATCCCTTGATATTTCGTTCCCTTTCGCCATGCCTCTTATCGACGACAGAAATGTCCTGTTGCGTGCAGACCTGTGCAGTTTGGAGCGGAGAAGCCATGCGGCCAGGTGCGCCCTGGGAACGGTATTCGGCCCATGGTAGACCAATATAGCCCATTCCCTATCCCTGAGCCTCCCCAGCATATCACTATCAGCAGACCTTAGCAGGAAGGGGTCAGAGCCGCTCGTGTTGAAACCCTTATCCGTATAAGTGCGCGCGCTTTCATAGTGCCTCTTCACGGCATCGACTACCCGCTTGTCATAATCCCCGGCAGGATAGGCGAAGCTCCTGGCACCGAACTTCTCTAGAATCTTGCGCGATTTGGCGAGCTCATCCTCCAGGAGCCTGGGCCTGAGCATGGTCATGTGCGGGTGGGTATGGGTATGGCTGCCTATCTCATGCCCGTTGTCATGAAGCCCCCTGAGCTCGTCCCATCCCATCTTACCCTTCATGCCTATCTGGCTGGTCGTTATGTAGAATGTTGCCTTGAAACCGAACATCTCAAGGACCGGGAGGTACCGCTCATATTGTTCCATGTTGCCGTCGTCAAATGTAATCGAAACGTTCATTGCATCACCTGTCTAGAAAGCGCATTATATCCTTAACAACACCACTGCTGGATCTTGTGGTCTTCGGCTTCCACCCACTCTCAACCCTCTGGATGCATTGAAGCATGCTGTTTTTGTCCATCGCTACAAGCACCTTCCCCTGTGATTCCAGCACCTTTACCGTGTCCACCTGATGGTCATTCGTGTGTTCACCCAGCCTCTTCAGCCTCGGGACGGCTATGAACGGGGTCGAGTACTGCAGTGATGTGAGAATGGAGCCTATACCCCCGTGGGATATGACGCACCCCGCTTCCTTGTTTAGCCTGTTTATCTCTTCCCATGAAGTGAACCCGAAGCACTCCTCAACATTCTTTGGCTTGTAGCTGCCATATCCGGTCTGTGCCACTACACGGTCCTTTATCTTGCCCTCTCCCTTGAGCTCATCGACAATCCTGACAACCCGGTCGAATCCGTCGTCAGACGAGCCGACTGAAACCAGTATCATACCGCCTCCGCTTTGATAACTCTTTCGGTTTATTTAAATAAAAGATGAATGAGTGGTTCAGTTCGCTTATTAAACGATTCCCGGGAAAAATTATACATGAAGGTGCTCCACGTTTCGCACAACTTCTATCCAGTCACCGGAGGCATAGAGAAGAACATTGGGGACATATGCAGGGGCATGTCCGAACTGGGCCACCAGAGCGATGTACTGTGCCTGAAGGAACGGGGGATGCCTGAGCATGAGGTACATAACGGCATAAACATATACCGTAAGGGGGCACTGGACCTCAGGTTCTACAAGATATCCCCCAGAATACTTGGCATCATAAAAGAGTATGACATTGTACACGTCCATGGCTTGGGTTTCTTCTCTGATTATCTCGCGGTCACGAAGAAGATTCACAAGAAGCCGCTCGTCTTATCAACCCACGGCGGCATATTCCACACCAAGAGCCTGTCATGGGCGAAAAGGCCATACTTCTATCTGTGGTCCAGGCTGGCGCTCAGGGCATTTGACAGGATTGTAGCTGTCAGCAGGAGCGACATGGAGCTCTTCTCGGGCATAACGGACAAAATGACATTCATACCGGACAGCGTTGATCATGGGAAGTTTTCGTCCATAAAAAGGGATGCTGAGAAGGGGATATTCATATTCGTCGGGAGGATGTCCAAGAACAAACGCATAGACAGGCTGATCAGGGCATTCAGCGTTGTCAACATATCAGCCAAAGGGTCGATGCTCTTCATAATAGGGGAGGACTGGGATAACCAGAAGGGGATGCTGTCTTCCCTTGCAAAGGAGCTTGGTATCGACAGGAACGTCGTCTTTACAGGCAGAATAGACAACGGCAACCTAACCCAGTTCTTCAAGCGTGCACCGTTCTTCCTTTCGGCATCGGAATATGAAGGGTTCGGGATATCGGTCCTTGAGGCGATGGCGGCCGGCATACCAGTGATAGTGAACGACATAGACGCCTTCAACACGTTCGTGGAGGACGGCAGGAGCGGCTTCATAATAGATTACTCAAAGCCACACGAGGCCGGGAGAAAGATACTGGGGATAATGGGGAGAGACGACCTTCAATTGATATCTGCCACAGCCAAGGAGGTATCGAAAGAATATGATTATAAATCAGCTGCAAAGAAGCTCGAGATTCTCTACAACGACGTCATGACTTCCTGATAGAGGGACCATGTCCTCTCTGCTTCCTTGTCAAGGGTAAATTCCCTGGAAGCACTGACAGCTCTTGCGGACATCCTTTTCGCCGTGGCATCCTTTGTAAGAGTCTCTATGATAGCATCCGATATGATCTTGGGGCTATCGAAAGGTACTACGAGTGCGCCGCCCGAGAACATGCTGAGGGGCTTGGACACTATTGTTGGAATCCCGCATCCCATTGCCTCTATCACTGGATAACCGAACCCCTCGTAGCGTGACGGGAAAACGAACACGTCGGCGCTGTTATACAGCAGCGGCATCTTCTCTTCAGGCACATTACTGAAATGCCGTATGTCCATCCCTTTCTTCATCCTGTCATACTCTTTGTTTGTGCTCCCGACCCTTACGAGTATGGCATCATCCACAGATGACGTGACAGCCCGCTGGGCTTCAAGAAGGAGAGGGATGTTCTTCCTGGGCTCTTCACTGCCGACATGCAGCACCATCTTACATTCCTCAGGAAGGCCCATCTCCCTCCTGCACTTGGCCTTGTCCATGGGCATGTACAGCCTGTTATCGAAACCATGTGGTATTATGCTGACCTTATCCTTCGGGATATCCACGTGCTCCATGAGGTCTTTATGTGACATCTCTGATATTGCTATTATCCTGTCGGCGTCTTTGTAAGATTTTATCATCTTCTTTACGAAGAATCTGAGGAACATGGGATACTCGTCCGGGAACAGCAGCGGCGCCAGGTCATGGTGCGTTATTACACAAGGCTTCCTGAACCTGGCAAGCCTCGCCAGGTATTGGGATGATGCGTGATACAGCTCATATCCTCTACCCACGCTCTTTGGTATGCTATAGTATGCGGAAAGCGTCCTGCCAGCTATAGGGTATCTGGGGCTTTTCAGAACACGTGTGTTGGCCCTCCCCACATCCTCCCCTTCTTGGGAGAATTGGATGAGCTCTACCTCCCTGCCGGAATCCGAGAACCTGTCTATGAGGGAGAAGGCGTATTTCCCTATGCCGGTATCGGGTCGGAAGTTGTTGACTATGCCTATCATGCTATCTTCCCTTCCTTGCACTGTTAGACAGTGCGTAAACGAGCAGGCCGTGTATCATGGCGAATCCTGATATGGCATGCGTTATCACCTTGGCCATGTTCCATCCCCGGTTCTTCGCTAAGGTCGTCAGGAATATCACGATAAATGGAAGCGCTGTTATGATGAACGCGTGCGAAACAGCTATCATGGGAACTGTAAGCAATGAAAGGGAATATGCCGGCATGGCGTAAGTGCTGACGATGCCCCTGGCAAGCCCCTTCCCTTTCAGTCTCTTCATGTACAGCACCGACGTCCTGCCATACCATTTCTTCTGCTTGTATAGCTCCCTTAGGCTGCTCGCAGCCCTGCCTGTCCAGTATGCGTCCGGGACGCGCTTCTCCTTCATTCCATTCTTCCTGGCGTATTCACTCACGGACTCAGCAAAAAGCGTATCCTCGCCATACCCTATCAGCTGGTATCCTCCAACCGCCTTGAACACGGACTTCCTGACGAACGTTGGGTGTATGGACATGCCGGAATCATCGCTGACTATCTTCTCTACAAGAGTGCCCCTGGCTGTCCTGTAGCCGGCATAGACGGATGCTGTGTTCTTGTCAAAGGCCTTGGCCCCGAGCTCTATGAAACCCGGGTTCACGCCTATGGAATCAGCATCCAGGAAGCACAATATGTCGGCATCCGCATAATAAGCCCCCTGGTTCCATGCGTTGGCAGGACAACGGTCCTTTTTGGGCCCCTGTTCCTGTAGCACGGTAGCACCCGCATCCTCGGCTCTCTTTACCGTGTTATCAGTGCTGCCGCCATCTATTACGATTATCTCCTTGTTCTTGTAGGTGTTTTTGTTCAATGATTCCAGAAGCTGTCCAAGGGTACCCTCCTCGTTGAGAGTTGGTATCAGAACCGCTACCTTCCTTGACATATGCGACTAAAGCTTCCTTATGTTCTGCACAGCCCTGACAACGTCCGCTCCTATGTCAGCCCTTGCTATCGGCTCCCTTTTGTCCTCTATGCAACCCATAAAGTCCTCGAGCTCCTCCCTTATCGTGTTGCTCTCGGATATCTCTATCTCCCGGTCTTCCAGGGTGTTGTTGTCCCTCAGCTTTACCTTTTGCATGACGAGCTTGACAAACACGGTCTTATTGGACCCGACTATTAGCATGTCCCTGGCTTTCTCGGGAGTCAGCCAGCTGAGGTCAAAATGAACCACGGTGCTACCAAGCGTGCCGTTCACAAAAGCAATCTCCTCGTTCTCCTGCCTGAATCCCCTTGCGAGCGCAGACATGTTGTCAGGCAGACGGCCGAAGATGAAATGCAGTATGTCCAGGGGATGTATCGCGAGGTCGAAGAGTATGTCCCTGTCCTTGAAGATGGGCTCAAGGTAAGTCCATGACATCTTAACTGCCAGTATGTCCCCCAGTTCGCCGCCATCCACGAGTTCCTTTACCTTCCTTACTGCGTTATTGAACCTGTAAAGGTGACCGACTGCCAACACGAGTCCCCTGCTCTTCGCTATCTCTATGAGCTCCCTGGCCTTGTCATAATCCAGCGTCATCGGCTTCTCGACCAGTACATTCTTGCCCGCGTGCAGGCATTCCTTGCATATGTCATAGTGCGTCTTGTTCGGTGTGCATATGCTTACACCCTTTATGTTGTCATCAGAAAGTATGTCATTGTAGTCCCTGGTAGTCTTGCAGTTGAACCTCTCCTTGCATTCCTTGAGGTTCGAATCTATGAGGTCTGACACAGTGACAGAAGCACCGGTCTGCGTATATTCGTCTGCGTGCTTCTTGCCCCAGTAACCGGCGCCTATCACACCGACATTCATGGCTTACCACCCTCGAAGAACTCGGTCACGGCCCCTGCGACATACTTTGCCTTGTCTTTATCCAGCCCCGGGAACATCGGCAGGGAAAGGACTTCTCCCGAAAACTGTTCCGATACGGGGAACTCACCTCCCCGGTAACCGAACATCTCCCTATATATGGGCTGCATGTGTATGGGTATTGGGTAGTGTATGCCTGTTCCTATGTCTCTGACTTTGAGGAATTCCTGCAGCTTGTCCCTATCCCTTGTCCTGATGACGAAAAGGTGGTATACGGGCTTTGATTCCGGAGTCTCTTCCAGCAGAATGTCCCCGGGAAGGTTGTCCCTGTATATCCTTGCTATTTCCCTTCTTTTCTCGTTCCAGCCTTCGAGCATCCTGAGCTGCACCCTTCCTATCGCAGCGTTAACCGTGTTAAGCCTGTTGGTATATCCTATCATGGTGTGCTCATACTTTGTCTTCCTTCCACAGTCCCTTATCATGGCGACCTTGTCTGCAAGCTCATCGTTGTTGGTGACTACCATCCCGCCGTCACCCCCGACTGTCATGTTCTTTGCTGAGTAGAATGAAAAACATCCCGCGTCCCCGATGGAGCCTACACGCCTGCCTTTGTATTCCGCCCCGTGCGCCTGGCAGGCGTCCTCAAGCACGAAACGTTCCCCTGCCAGGTCCCTTATCTCATCGAGCTTTGCGGGGTTCCCGTACAGGTGCACTGGTATTATGCCCTTGCTTCCCCCCATGCTTGCTTTGGAAGGATCCATGTTCCCGGTGGACTGTTCTATATCAGTAAACACAGGCTTACCCCCCGCATGCACTATGCTGTTCGACGTTGCCACGAAGGAGTTGGCAGTGGTCACTACGCTATCACCGCGCTTTACGCCCATTGCGATGAGAGAAAGCCTCAGTGCCGCTGTCCCCGAGCTTACTGCCACAGCCCTTTTGGTGCCGCAAAATCTTGCGAATTCCTCTTCACACTTGTGGACACTCTCTCCCATGACGAAGAACTCGTTCTGCAGGGCATCTACTGCCGCATTCTTCATCTCATCCGTGAATTCTGGGATGAAAAGCGGTATCATAAACTTCACTTGTTTTTCTTAATTGGTTCAGTGCTATTTAAAATGAAAGGACTAAGCGTCTATACCGGTCATACACGGAACATGCAGAAGCTGCCTTCTTTCCCGGCTTCCTGCAAACCGCAGCTCTCCATTGAAACACAATCATCATCCTTCCCTATCAGATACTCTATAGACAGATATTCTGTGATTGCCTTTATCCCGGTGCAATTGGCATCCTCTACAGCAGAGAACAGAGACAGCCGCCTCTCCTCCAGGGCCTTCGGGGCAGCTTCCGGGTGCCAGTTACCGGTGGTATTGAGGTCATGGAATATGGTTGCATATGCTATTGCGGTGTGCCTGCAATATCCACTCGTTGGCAGTATCTCGTACGTCCCGTCTATTTCCGGAAAGAACGTCTTTGACATGTTATATTCCGGGCACGTCCTGAAGTCCACCTCATGCATAGTGGAGTAGAAAACCCCGGTGAAAAGGACCATTCCAACGGATACTGCTAGCACGCACGCTCCCATAATCTTCTCAGTCCTCCTGTCATATCCAGTCTTCAGCATGTAGTATGCCCCCACAAACAGCGGATACACAAAGAAGAACCCGGTCCCCATCCTGTTCACTATGGGTATGTACGGGGTGAGCCTGAACAGGAACAGCGCTATCGGTAGCGACACCATCGACAGGAAGAGCCCGTTGCGTATCCCGCCCTCTTTCCTGTAGTACAGGAATATCAGCGAAAGCGCGGCTATGGGTATTAGTATTGCGGTTGACTGGAACAGAATGTTCTTGGGGAACGACTCGATAACAGTCTTGTTCATGAACTGGTCGGTAGACAGCAGGTAGTCACCCTCGCTTACCACGAATGGCACCCACCAGAAAGACGATAGTATTATGCCGAGCAGGAAGGAGCCTATTATCGGTACCCATTCGCGCTTATGTTTGTAGAGGAAAAGACCCGCGAGGATGACGGTGATCATTATGAAGTTCGCTGTGTGTGACAGCAAAGCCAGGGCAGACACCACACCGTATATGTAGAAGAACTTCCTGTCGAGCCTCCTGTCTTTGTAATATATTATAAGAAAGAATGCTGCTATGAAGAAGAGCCAACCCAGCTGCTCAGACACCCTTCCGGTCCTGTAGAACCTGCTGATGGCGAACGGGTTGAAGAAGAAGAACAGCCCGAGGAAAAGGGCCTGAAGCTTGTCCATCCCAACCATCTTGCGCAGCACATATATCATTGCCACCGCGGCCACGGAGAAAAAAATCATTATGGCGGCGTACGATGACATGACGCTTCCTGTAAGTGCATAGAACGGGATGCTGAAAAATGCAAAAAGAGGCGGATAGAAAAGGAATGCCGTGTAGCCGTATCCGTGGCTCCAGTTGGGAACATTCTGGAAATAACCGTACTTGTTCATGAAATATATCCTGGCCTCATACGAACTCCCATCCCTGTTGTTGAGCACGGTGTTGTATTCCAGCATGGCATTTATCGATATTGCAGCGACCAGAAGCATGGCAATGACCGAGAACTTGAGGTAAAATCTCATACTATCAATTTGCCAACAATTTAAATAAAGCTTCACATATTTACA
>QMZP01000027.1 GCA_003663225.1 Candidatus Aenigmatarchaeota archaeon
ATAGAAAAGGCCACAGTAGAGCAGCTGAAAGGCTTCTGCGCAAGCATAGCCACATACGGCGGCACGGCAATATTCCACATGGAGGGGATAACACCGAACAAGACCAGCGTGCCCTCGGAATCCATAGACGTAACACAGGACGACATAGATAAGGCAAAGGAGGAGATGAACGACGATGCTGAAATAGACTTCGTCTCCATAGGATGCCCTCACGCTTCACTGGCTGAGTTGAGGAGGGTGGCAGAGTTATTGGACGGGAAGCACGTCTCGAAGGAGACGTGGATACACGTCGCACGGCCGGTGAAGCAGACCGCTGACATGATGGGATACACGAGGACAATAGAAGACTCCGGCGCCAAGTTCGCGTGCGATACATGCATGGTAGTAGCGCCTTTGAAGGGAAGGTTCAAGGGCCTGGCCACCAATTCAGGCAAATGCGTCTTCTATGGCAGGGGAAAGAACAACTTCAAGGTGGTATTCAAGCCACTGGAAGAATGCGTAAGGATAGCTACGGAGTGATAATCATGGCAGAAGAAATGAATGGCAGGAAGATATCATCCGGCTCGGCAGAGGGAGAGGCCCTCATATCCAGTGAAGGCATATCATTCTACGGGGGCGTGGACCCCGAGACAGGGATCGTGTTGGAGAAAGGTCACCCGCTTGAGGGGAAGAGCATGGCCGGCAAGGTCCTTGTGTTCCCGCAGGGCAAGGGCTCCACCGTGGGCTCGTACACAATGTACAGGCTGTCCAAGGGCGGCAAGAACCCCGTTGCCATAATCAACAGGGAATGCGAAACCATAGTAGCGGTAGGTGCAATAATATCCGAGATACCTTGCGTCGACAAGGTTGACATAGGCAGGATAAAGGACGGTGACAGGGTAAAGGTCGACGCAGACAACGCGAAAGTCATATTGCTGGATTGACGTTCCAGAATACGTTAATAAATTTAAAGCTTCGCTCTTTCTTTTTGCTTATGGCAGGCAGATACACAGCTGACGTGGAGCTGATAGGCTTCCAACTTTACAACCCGGCGAACGGAAGGTTCCTTTTCGAATACAGGCCAGCCGACGCTGACCTATACCCCGGAAAGAAGAGGATACTCGGAGGTCACATAGAGCCGGGGGAAACAGCAGAAGAGGCAGCATACAGGGAAATATGGGAGGAGCTAAGCATCAGGCCCACTGGCATGGAATACATATGCAGGGCGATAGACCTGCATGGCGGCAGGGTCATAGGGTTCAACCTGTTCGGGCTCAGCGAATGGGAGGGCGAGCTCTCAAACCCTGAAGGGAAACATATGGTATGGAGCCCCGCAAGCAGCGACGGTATAGACCCCCTTGACAGGTGGTCCATGGACATGTACTCGAAGATGATAGGCATACGCTAGATTAATAGACATGAGGATAATTGGTTATCATGAAGACATACATACTCAAGATTGGTGGCAGTTCAGTCACAGAAAAGGACGCTAACGAGCGGGAAGCCAGGGCAGATGATATAAGAGGCATTGCCAAAGAGATAAAGAACGCAAAGAAGAAGGCAGGCTTCAGGCTCATAGTGGTACACGGGGCAGGACCGTTCGGTCACAAGCTGGTAAAGGATTACGGGATAAACGACGGCGTCAGGGGGGTCCGCGACATCGAAGGATTCGTCAGGACGCACAACTCAATGGAAGACCTCAACAAGGTATTCATGGACGTGTTCCGGGAAGTGGGGCTTCTGGGTTTCCCCATACAACCCAGCGCGTGCATCGTCCAGGACAACAGGAGGATAACAAGCTTCGACACCGGCATAATAGACAGGCTACTGGAAATGAGCAATGACATAATACCCATACTATACGGTGACATGGTCATCGACGAGTCGCTTGGAGCGAGCGTGGTGTCAGGAGATGCCATAGTGCCGTACCTTGCCAGGAAGCTCAAAGTGGACAAGGTTCTTATGGGGACTGATGTCGACGGCATATTCAGCGCAGATCCCAAGACCAACCCGGACGCGAAGCTCATAGAGACGATAGGCCCGGGGAACCTCAGCACGGTTCTTGAGAAGGTGAGCGAGGCCGTGACAGTAGACGTAACGCAGGGAATGAAGGGCAAGATAATGAAGATAGCCGAGAGCCTTCAGGGTATAGAGGTCCTGATATTCAACATAAAGAAGAAGGGCAACACGGAGAACGCCCTGAGGGACCTGAAGGTGAAGGGCACACGGATAATGCTGCCATGAACGTGGCTGCGCCCGTTTTTTGAAAAAATAAAGAAAGTAAGGGGCAATAAAAACAATTCCCCTTGGAATGCTTTAATCACTTAACGAAATCGACGCCAAGAACGTTCTCTATCTCTTTCTGCTTCTCGACAGTGTATGTCTTGTCAGGTCCATATATCTGAGATGACTTGACACCAGTCACTATCAGCATCGCTCTTATGGTGTCGCCGAGTTCCTTGATTATCTGAGCGCCCCATATGACCTTCGCATCCTCGTTTATCTTAGCGCTGACGCCTTCGACAATTTCCTGGCATTCCTTTATTGTAATGTCTGCTCCCCCTGAGACGTTCACGAGCGCGCCTATTGCGCCTTCTATGTCAACGTCAAGCAGCGGGTTGTTAAGGGCTTTCTCAACGGATTCCATTGCCCTGTTCTCCGTGTCGGACTCACCCATTCCTATCATGGCGAGGCCGCCGGATCCCATGACTGCCCTAATGTCTGCAAAGTCTAGATTCACTAGTCCGGGCTTAGTGATTAGCTCAGCTATGCCCTTTACTGCATTTACTAAGATCTCATCCGCCACCTTAAAGGCGGTAGTGACTGATACGTCTGGTACGATTTCCAAAAGCTTGTCGTTCGGGATTACTATCAAAGTGTCCACGGCGTTCTCAAGGTTCTCAAGGCCTTCCTGTGCGTTCTTCATTCTCTGCCTGCCTTCCATGGTGAAAGGCAATGTCACTATGCCAACGGTTAAACAGCCAAGTTTCTTGGCAATGTCTGCAACTATTGGTGCTGCGCCGGTTCCTGTGCCGCCTCCGAGTCCGCAGTCGATGAAGACCATGTCAGCCCCCTCTAGGGCAAGACGGCTTAATTCGGTTGGATAAAGCCGTCAAGCCATTCTAGGGCTTTCTTAACCTCTTCCTTCGACTCTTTGGCTGATTCCTGTCCCACTTTGGGGTCCGCTCCTGCTCCGAGCCCGTTGGTTATCTCCTTTCCAATGAGCACCTTGTGATCGGCGTCAGTGTAAAGGAGGTCCTGAGCATCGGTGTTTACTGCTAACGTTTCCGCGCCTACTATTCCTACCTGCATTAGTCGTGAGATCGTGTTGCCTCCGGCGCCACCTACGCCTACAACCTTGATCTCGGCTTTTCTAGATTCTAGGATTTTCCTGAGCTCTTCGTCTGTTCCTGTTCCAGTATTGGAAATCGCTTCTGCTTGGTTCTTGGTTTCAAAAGTTTCTTCCATATCCACCCTCCCAATTTTAACAGCCGGGCAAAGGCCGGCTTTGCGAATTAAGTATAGGATTAAGATTTTTAAGGTTATCTAATGCCAGGCACATCATTCCTTGCCCTCGGTGTGGCTTTCAGGAGAAGGTTTGTCTGCTTGGTTCTGGTTTCCCTGATTTTCTGACTCTTTCTTCTTATCTGACGAGAATTCGACTGATTTTATCTCCTTTACCCATTCTTTGAGCTTGGATTCCATGAGCTTCTTCACTACGTCAGGCATGGGTGTCTCGGTCTTCACACTGGCTTTGGTTCCTTCCAGCGATACATCAGCCTTTATGCCATAGTAGTCCATGAGCTCCATGGCTTTCTTCAGCGGATCCCTTATCTCCTCGGTTATCCTGACCTTGTACTTGACTTCCCTGTTGGCGAGGGGGTGATTGAAGTCTACCCTTACCCTGCCGCCCGACACGGACTGGACCTTTGCCTGCCTTCCGTTTATGTTGACGAACGTCCCGGGGGTTGGGTTTATGTTTTGCTTGATGAAATTGGACATTGATACTATCTTTATCAGCTTGACGTTCCTCTGGCCGAATGCTTCCTTGGGTCCGAGCGAGAATTCCTTTTCCTCGCCGGGTTTCATCTTCTCCAGCTCCTTGTCCACACCCGGCACCACCATGCCCTCGCCAACGACCACCAGCACGGGGCCATACCTGTGCTTGGGGTTGTGTATACCCTCCTTCTTGGCGAGCTCTTCATCGGTTAGGTCGAATATCTCGCCCGTAGGCTCAACCCTGCCTGTGAACTCTATCTTCACAAAGTCGCCCTTTTGCATGGCTCTTTGTTCGTTTTCATGTTTATAAATCTACTGGCTTTGGTATTCGTAATCAAGCACCAGCTGTCCTGCCCTGTTCCACATCCTCAGACGGTCGCCCGCATTGTTCCATACCGGTACGCGGCTGTTCCAGAACACGTTCTCGGGGCCATCATCGCCTGCCCCCGTCCTGAGCTTGAACATCTCCTTGGATTTTGCCATGAACTCGCCGAAGACGTATTCCTTTCCGGTTGAGTCCTCGACCCTCCATCCGGTCATGTCAAGGTTGTGGTCGCAGTGGTTCCTGAACTCTACATATTCATCATTCAGGTTGTCCCTGTCATCGCCTATGGCATTGTATCGCAGATAGTATATGCCTATGCAGAACAGCTCCGGGTCGTTGGCATACGTCCATATGCCGAGCCCCCTGCTCCTGGCATACGATTCGGCCTCCGCTATCTCCTTCTCATACTTGGTGTCAGGCTCTATGCTCAGGGCCCTGGCCAGCCCCTCCCGGACAAGCATTATGTTGACAAGCTCGGTCCTGTTAAGGAATACGTAACGCAGCAGCCTGCCATATTTGTCCTTGTCGGTCACGTCCGGCTTTAGCAATATCTCCCTCCCCCCAATGAGTTCGGAAAGTCTTTCCTTGGCCTCACCATAGAAATGCTGCCCCCTCTCCGGGGTATCTATGCCTATGAGCCTCACCTTCTCGCCGCCCGCTATCTCTATGGTGTCGCCGTCTATTATCCTGTTGGCATGTGTGGTCGGGATTCCCGTGAACAGGCCAGTGAAGCTGCTGACGTAGAATGTGGCGAACAACGCCAGAAGGACAAAAACAACCGCCTCGTTCCTCATCTTCCCACTGCTAATAATTGTAAACAAGATTTATATGTCAGGCATTATAACAGTGTTATAGGTGCTGATATGAAGCCTTTCTGTGAAGTGGTTGCGCTCGAGCTGCTCCCTGCCGTCAGGGCCATGGTAGCAAGGAAGCTCACGGGCAAGTATGGCATATCACAAAGGAGGGCAGCATACCTCCTTGGAGTAAGCCAGCCTGCCATATCGCAATACAGGAAGGACCTGAGGGGATACAAGTCGAAGCTTTTCAAGAACAATCCAAAGCTGAGCGGTATGGTTGATGCAATGGCAGAGTGTATGGCATCAGGGGACGTTGACAGCCCGGAAGCCACGCTGTCATTCTGCGAGCTGTGCAAGGAGATACGGTTCTCGGGTGCCGGTTGCGAAACCCATCATAACAGGTACCAGTCACTGGCTTCTTGTAGTGTATGCATGGACAACAAGGAATTCTACGGCAAACATCCCCCAAAGGCACGCAAGTAGTCACACTACTCCGTATATGGCATGCCTCTTTTTCTTGACAGCGGCCCAGTACCTGTCACCGTATGACCAGTGCCACCACTCTAGGGGGTAATTCACGAAGCCTGCGCCTTCCATGGCTTTGATGAGCACCTTCCGGTTCTTCCTGGCTTTCGCGGGTATCTTCTTCGAGGAAGTGAAGGACCTGTTCCCTATGCTATCGGGCCTGGTGCCCATGTCCAGCTTCTTCCCATCCGGCCCCAGTACGGTTATATCGACCGCACCGCCGGTGGAATGGGGCGGCGTGACCCCCTCCATCACAGGGGCAGCGAACTTCTTGGCTTCTCTCGTGTCCCTGACTCTGCTCCAGCCCGGATGGTCCCTCTTTATCTTCCTGAAAACATAGCCGAACAGCTTCCTTTGCAGGCTCTGGGAACGGTAGCAGCTCATGAGGACTAGCTTGTATCCGTCTGGCAGGGACTGCTGTGCCTTAAGCAGGCGCCTGGCTGCGCCTTCCCTGAGAAGGCATACACGGGCCTTCATGAACCTCTTGACTATCGGGCTTGGCCTTATGACAACCCCGGGGCACACCTTCTTGATGCTAACCAGCTTCTCCCCGTTGTCCCTCACCGGTATCCCGGCAAGGTCTTCGTCAAATATGACATTCATAAGAAACAATTGTGTCGCTGTGTTATATGATTATGCGAACTCCATGTGCAGCTTGCCGTTCTCGAACCTCTTTTCACAGAGCCTGAACCTCGCGGGCTTGGTGAGTATCTTGAAGTATGCTTTGTCTCCAGCCATTGCCCTGACCTCGACCGAGCTACCGAGCTCGTTGGTCTCTATGTCCTCCTCGGACTTGACATCAGGCAGCTCTATGTCAACGAGAACCTTCGAGTCCACCCTTTTGACAGTGGCTTTGGGTTCTTCGGTCTTCTTCGGCACCGGGAAGCTCTTCTTGGGATCGGCGGGATTCTTCGCTGGCGGCGCTTCCCGCCTGCTTATCCCCATCCTCTCCAGCTGCTGGTTTATCTGCTTGCGCGTATTGTCATCAACGTCGCCGAACGTCTTGACGTCGACCTTCGGCTCATTGTCATCGGAGCGCACAATCTTTATGCTGAACCCCTTTGTGTTGGGCCTGCCTATCACCTTGACCTTGTCAGGGCCCATGTTCCACATCTCATTGAAAAGGGGTGACAAGTCCAGCATCTCGAAATCCTTTTCCATGCTGCTCGAACGCTTGTCTATCTCTTCCATTTGCTTCGCGAGCCTTCCCATCAGCTTGTTGAATATGCTACCGAAGGGCCCGTCTACCATGGCCGGGGCTCTGCCTGGCCTGAAACCGCAGAATGGGCAGAAGTTCCATCCCGGCTTCATGGTCTTTCCACATCTCGGGCATTCCATGTTATGGTTATTCATATTCCAACTTAAAAATAACCCAGGTCCGCATTGCATAGCTTTTTATCCTTTCCCGGATAATTATAATACATGGCAGAGGGATTCAGGGACAGGAACACCGGAATATCCCTAGGCCTGCTTCTGTTGCTATTGCAGTAAGTCTGGCCCCTGGTTTCTGGGCTAGTACATGCAACGACACTATACTATCATTTCTAGGCCGGGAACAGGGGGAGCATGCATGCAGGAGCTCAAGGAAGGAGGATAATATGGAAAAGGTAAAGATATTCGATACAACCCTCAGGGATGGAGAGCAGGCAAGTGGTTTCCACATGTTCCCGGAGGAGAAGATAGAGATAGCAAAGGGGCTCGAGGAGATGGGCGTGGACGTGATAGAGGCAGGCAATCCTGTATCCTCACCAGGCGATTACAGGGCAGTCATGGACGTGTGCAATGCAACGGAGAGGCCGGTAATCGCTGGACTGTCCCGCTGCGTAGACCGCGACATAGTGGCAGCCGCGGAGGCGCTGGAACCGGCCATAAGAAGGGGAAGGGGCAGGATACACGTGTATATAGGAACGAGCGATGTCCATACTGAGAAGAAACTCAGGAAGAGCAGACAGGAGGTGATGGACATGGCCGTCACTGCCATAGAAAGGGCAAGGGGCTTCACGGACGACGTCGAGTTCTCACCCGAGGACTTTGCAAGGAGCGATCCTGACTATACCGCAGAGGTCATAGCAGAAGCTGTAAAAGCGGGCGCCGGGACTATCAACCTCCCGGATACCGTGGGGTACAGGACGCCTTTCGAGATAAGGGGGATGATAGAAAAAACCATAGCTTCAGTGGCTGGCAGGACAGACGGCATGCAGGTGACGTACAGCGTGCACTGCCACAACGACCTCGGCCTGGCGACTGCCAACACCATAGCAGCCATACTCGGCGGGGCCAGGCAGGTGGAGGTCACCATGAACGGCATAGGCGAAAGGGCAGGCAACTCCGCACTGGAGGAAGTGATAGCCATAATACGCGAGAGGCCTGACTTCTTCGAGGCTGAGCTTGGTGACAGCGTTTACACCGGAATAGATGCGGCCAAGATATATGCGCTAAGCCAGATGGTCAGCAGGTTCACGGGTAACGGGCCGCAGAGGAACAAAGCCATAGTTGGCAAGAACGCTTTCTCTCATGAAGCAGGCGTCCACCAGGATGGCGTGGTGAAGCATGCGAAAACGTACGAGTGGATGGACCCGAGGGACTACGGGAACCACAGCATGCTAACGTTCGGCCCGAGGTCGGGCAGAAGAGGCCTCAGGACGGCATACGCGAAGATGGGCCTTGAGTTTGATGACGACACATTCACCCCAATAGCTCAGAGGTTCATGGAGATAGCCGACGGCGAGAAGGAGATAGACC